>NZ_JAGXJK010000014.1:0-80198 GCF_019091605.1 Micrococcus sp. GbtcB5 | reverse complement strand
CAGGTGGCCACCGTGGGCCGGCTCACCCGGAACTCGGCTGCCACGTGTGCCTGCGGGATCCCGTCGTGCAGGTGGCGTTGGACCATCCTGAGACGGCCAGTGGGGGTCAGGGGTGCGTTAGCGTGAGTCATGAGCGGGTCTCTTCTGGCAGGTGGGTTGTTGAGGAACTTCCATCCTGCGGGAGAGGTCCGCTCGTCTCATCTCAGCCCGGCACCCATGTCAAGAACCTCATGCCCCACAACACCTAGGCGCGGAACGCCCTCCCCCGTCGTCGGGCGCACCGGAGACGGGTCGCTAGCCTGGACGCATGGCTTCCTGCCCCCCGTCGTCGTCCGACCCCACCGCCGCACCACCCCTGGCCCTGCCGCTGGCCCGCGAGGAGCTGGACCGCGGTGCCGTGGCCCGCCTCGACCCGGGCCACCTGGCGGCGTCCTGGGCGCGCGAGGGGACGGAGGTCCTGTGGCTGCAGGGCGGCCGCGCACCGGTCGCGGACGGCCGGCTCGTCTTCACCGCGCCCTCCGGTCCCGTGCCGGCCGAGGCCGCGTATCTGGGCCGCGGCACCGCGGCGGACCGGGGCCCGCACGGGCGGGAGCGCGAGGTGGTCTCCGTCGCCGTCGAGCCGCCGGCGGCCCTGCCCGAGGACGCGGCCGCCGCGCTCGCCGACGCCGTGTGGGTCGGCCTCCGCGATGCGGCCGCCGCCCTCAGCGACGCGGACACCGGGCTGTTCGTGGCCGCCGTCGCGAACGCCAACTGGCACGCCACCCACCGCTTCTGCGCGTTCTGCGGCGGCGTCACGGACGTCGAGGCGGCCGGCTGGGTGCGTCGCTGCCGCGACTGCTCCCGGGAGCAGTTCCCGCGCACGGACCCGGCGGTGATCGTGGCCGTCATCGACCCGGCCGGGCGGATCCTGTTGGGCCGCAACGCGGCGTGGCCCGAGGGGCTGTACTCCTGCCTGGCCGGGTTCGTGGAGCCGGGGGAGTCCCTGGAGCACGCGGTGGTCCGGGAGATCGCGGAGGAGTCCGGGATCACGGTGACGCACCCGCGCTACCGCGGCTCCCAGCCGTGGCCGTTCCCGCGCTCGCTCATGCTCGGGTTCACCGCCCTGGCCCCGGCCGGCGTCGAGCCGGTTCCGGACGGCGAGGAGATCCTCTCCGTGCGCTGGTTCGAGCGGAAGGAGCTCGCGCATCTGGCCCGCGAGGGCGACGTCACCCTGCCCGGGGCCGTGTCCATCGCGCGGGCGCTCATCGAGGATTGGTACGGTGGGATGCTGCCCGATGCGCAGACCCTGATCACCTAGGAGGACTCGTCCCGCATGAGCACTCCCGACGAGATCCTCCGCGGCCTCGACCCGGAGCAGCGCCGGGCCGCCACGGCCCTGCACGGGCCCGTCTGCATCCTGGCCGGCGCCGGCACCGGCAAGACCCGCGCCATCACGCACCGCATCGCCTACGGCGTGGCCTCCGGCGTCTTCGACCCGCACCGCACCCTCGCCCTGACCTTCACGGCGCGCGCCGCCGCGGAGATGCGCACCCGCCTGCGCGACCTCGGCGTGGCCGGCGTCCAGGCCCGCACGTTCCACTCGGCGGCCCTGCGCCAGCTGCAGTACTTCTGGCCCCAGGCCGTGGGCGGGCCCATGCCCTCGCTGATCGAGAACAAGGTGCGCCTGCTCACGGAGGTCGCCCAGCGCATGCGCATGACCGTGGACCGGGCCGGCCTGCGCGACCTCGCCGGCGAGATCGAATGGGCCAAGGTCTCCCTGCACGCCCCCGAGGGCTACGCCGAGGCCGCGAAGGAGCGGGAGATGCCCGCCGGCTGGACCGCCACCACCGTCGCCCGTCTCTACACCGGCTACGAGGAGGCCAAGACAGCCCGGAACATGATCGACTTCGAGGACGTGCTGCTGATCCTCGTGGGGATCCTGTCCACCGAGCCGCAGATCGCGGCCACGATCCGGGACCAGTACCGCGTGTTCGTGGTGGACGAGTACCAGGACGTCTCGCCGCTGCAGCACCGCCTGCTCGACCTCTGGCTCGGCGACCGCGGCGACCTGTGCGTCGTCGGCGACGCCTCTCAGACGATCTACTCGTTCACGGGCGCGACCTCCCGCTTCCTCACCGACTTCCGTGAGCGGTATCCCGCGGCCACGGTGGTCCGTCTCGTGCGTGACTACCGGTCCAGCCCGCAGATCGTGGAGGCGGCCAACCGCCTGCTGGCGGACCGCACCAAGGCGGGGGAGCGGGACCGCACGATGCCGCGCTGGCCCGACCCCCTCGAGCTCGTCTCCCAGCGGCCGGCCGGCCCCGACCTCGTGTTCGCGGAGTGCACCGACGACGAGGCCGAGGCCGGCTGGGTCGCAGACCGGATCGCGGCGCTGATCGACGACGGCGTGCCGGCCTCCGAGATCGCCGTCCTGTTCCGCACCAACGGCCAGTCCCAGGCCTTCGAGACGGCGCTGTCCTCGGCGGGCATCGGCTACCAGCTGCGCGGCGGCGAGCGGTTCTTCTCCCGGCGCGAGGTGCGCGACGGCATCCTGCAGCTGCGGGCCGCCGCCCGCGCCGCCCAGGACCTGACGGGCGACGACGTCACGGACCGGGTGCGGGACGTGCTCTCCTCGCTCGGCTACTCCGCCGAACCGCCGGCGGCCTCCGGCGCGGCCCGTGAACGGTGGGAGTCCCTGCACGCCCTCGTCAACCTCGCCGACCAGCTCGCCACGACGCGCGGGGCCGAGTTCACGTTGACCGAGCTCGTGGCCGAGCTCGACGAGCGTGCCCAGCACCAGCACGCGCCGACGGTGCAGGGCATCACCCTGGCCTCGCTGCACTCGGCCAAGGGCCTCGAGTGGGACGCGGTGTTCCTCGTGGGCCTGTCCGAGGGGCTCATGCCGATCTCCTTCGCGGAGACCCAGGCCGAGGTGGACGAGGAACGGCGCCTGCTCTACGTGGGCATCACGCGTGCCCGCCAGCACCTGTCGCTGACGTGGACGCTCTCGCGGGGCACGGGCGGGCGCTCCACCCGGCGGCCCTCCCGGTTCCTGTGGGCCATCGACCCGACCCTCGGCGGCACCCGCGAGCACGCCCCGGCCCGTGGTTCCGCGGCGGGCCCGACGGCGCCGCGGCGCCGGGGCGCGAAGGTCGCCGTGTGCCGCACGTGCGGCAAGCCCCTCGAGACGGGAGCCGAGCGCAAGGTCGGCCGCTGCCTGGACTGCCCCGCCACCTACGACGAGGCGGTGCTCGAGGAGCTGCGCGACTGGCGCACCCGCACGGCCGCCGAGATGCGGATGCCCGCGTTCGTGGTGTTCACGGACGCCACCCTCGTGGCCATCGCCGAGGCCATGCCGAAGACCCCGGCAGAGCTGCTGAAGGTGCCCGGCCTCGGCAAGTCCAAGCTGGAGAAGCACGGACCGGAGCTGCTCGAGCTGCTGCACGGCACCCCGGCGGCCTGAGCCGCGGACCCGCGCTCCGTTCCGCCGGCGGCGCCGACCCCCTCAGAACGCCCAGCCGAGCGCGTCCGGGTCGCAGGCACAGCCGGGCCGGGGGCGGACCCGCACCCGGCGCGTGCGTCCCGTCACCCGATCGGCCCGCAGCACGCCGGGGGCCGGTCCGGCCCGCAGCGCGTCCACGGTCAGCACGGCGGCCCGCAGCGCCGCGAGCCCGTCCACCTGTCCCCGGTGCGCCGACGGGCCGGGCGCCGTCGGGGCATCGGGGACGCCCGTCGGATCCGCGGGCCATCGGCACAGCGGGCACCCGCGCACCCCGGGGGCGCACCACGGTCCGACCGTGACCGCCTTCGGTCCCACCGTGACCGGCAGCAGCGGGTGGTCGGCGGCCAGGGCCTGCGCGGCCAGGTCCGCGTCGAGCACGGACCCCACCGCCACCGTCGCCTGCCCCACGAGCACCGGCACCGGGCCGTGGTGCGCGTAGAGGCGCAGCCCGGGGGCCACGTCGCCCAGCCGGCGCTCGAGCGCACCCGCCCGGGGCCGACCGAGGTCCCCGGGCAGCAGGCCGGTCCCCAGGTCCGCGGCGTCGACGGGCCGCGGATCCCACAGGGCCAGGCGCAGCGCCCCGGCCCCCGCCAGGGCGTGGGCGATCGCCGCGCCCACCGCGTCGAGGCCCGCCACATGGACGTCGGTCGGCGGGGCCCACACCCCCGGCTCCGGCGCTGACGCGGCGGTGTCATGAGGGACGGTGGTGACGGTCTCGGCGACGGTGCGCACGGCTCTCCTCTCGGCTCGGTGCCTCCCACCCTGCCAGGGCGCCCCCGGACCGCGCCGGATTGTCCACAGCCTGCGGCCCATGCCGGAGAATGGCCCGATGCGCCCTGTCCCGCCCGCCCCCGGCCGCCCTCCGCGTGCCGTCCCGGCCGCCCACCGCGGTCCCGCCCGCGAGAGCACCGACCTGGACTGGGAGGGCACGCCCGTGCGGCTCGTGCGCTCCACGGCCCGCACCCGCACCGTCTCGGCGGCGTGGCGCGACGGCCGCCTGCAGGTCAACGTCCCGGCCCGTCTCTCGGCCGCGCAGGAGCGCGAGTGGATCGGCCGGATAGTCGCGAAGGTGGGCGCACGCGGTGGGACGGGGCAGCCCGCGGCCGACCCGGACGGCCGCCCCGCCGACGCCCGCTCCGACGACGCGCTCCTGGCCTGGGCGGGACGGCTCTCGGCGGCACACCTGGGCGGGCGGGCCCGTCCGGTCTCGGTCACGTGGTCGGCCCGGCAGCGCCGCCGCTGGGGCTCGTGCACGCCGGGGCGCGGCACCATCCGGCTCTCGACGCAGCTGCGCGGCATGCCGGACTGGGTGGTGGCGGCGGTGCTCGTCCACGAGCTGGCCCACCTGCTGGAGTCCGGACACGGCCCGGCCTTCCGACGCCTCGTGGACCGGTACCCGCGCTACGCCGAGGCGATGGCCTTCCTCGACGGGGTCACCTTCGCCGAGGGCCGCGGTCGCACGGCGCCGGACCGGTGGGCGGAGGACGAGGACGCGGGTTGACACGACGGCGGGCGGCCCGCACCCGAGGTGCCGGGCCGCCCGCGGCCGTCGTGCCGAAAGGGGCTCAGCCCTCGCGCGGCGCGTCGCCGAAGCCGCCCTCGAGGAGCTTGCGCAGCTCGTCGTCGAGGGACTCGGTGCTGGCGTCCGCGGCGGAGCGGCGCCCGGTGTACCCGGCGGGGTCCTCGAGGTCCTCCGCCGTGGGCTGACGCTCGGGATGGCGCCAGATCTCCTCGCGATACTCCGTGCCGTGCTCGGCCGTGACGTGCTCCCAGAACGCGGCGGCCTCGCGCAGGCGGCGCGGGCGCAGCTCGAGGCCCACGAGGGCGGCGAAGGCCTGTTCGGCCGGGCCACCCGAGGCGCGGCGGCGGTTCATGGTCTCGCGCAGGGCGGCCGCCGACTCGAGCGGGCGCGCGGCCTCGGCGACCACCACGTCCACCCAGCCCTCCACGAGGGCGACGAGCAGCTCCAGCTGGTCCAGCGCGGCCTGCTGGGTGGCGTCCGGGGCGGCGATGAAGGACGCCCCGTCGAACACGGCCTGCAGGGAACCGGGGTCCATCGGGTCCACCGACTGCGCGGCCCGCTCGATGCCCTCGGTGTCCAGGCGGATGCCCGCGGCGTACTGCTCGACGGCGGCGTACAGGTCCCGCTCGAGCCACGGCGAGTGCAGGAACAGGCGCATGCGTGCGGCCTCACGCAGGGCCAGGTAGATGCGGATCTGGTCGTCCGGCACCGAGAGCCCGTCGCCGAACTCCTCGATGTTCACGGGGACGAGGGCGAGACGGTGGCCGGCGACGGGCAGGCCGATGTCCGTGCCCGAGAGCACCTCCTTGCCCAGGGCGCCCACGGCGCCCCCGAGCTGCAGGCCGAACATCGTGCCGCCCATGTTCTTCAGCATGGGCTGCAGCCCGCCGAGCAGGGAGGCGTCCATGCCCTCGGGGAGCTGACCCGGCAGCTGCTGCTCGATGGCCGCGGACATCGCACGGGACATCGAGATGGCCACGGGCTCGGTGAGCCGGCGCCACTGGTCCATGGTCGCCTCCACCCACTCGGCACGGGACCAGGCCACGCCGACGCTGCCGACGGGCTCGGTCTGCGTGACGCCGTCGAGCCACAGCTCGGCCAGCCGCAGCGCCTCGTCCACCTCGCGTCGCGCGAACGAGCCGACGGCCGGGTCCTCGCCGGCCACGGCCTGGCGGGCGGCCTGCTTCGCCAGAGACCAGTTCACGGGGCCGTCCGAGCCGGAGCCGGAGCTCATCATCGCCTGGAACTGGGCCATGGCCTGCTGCATCATGGCCGGATTCAGCTGGGACGGGTCGAAGGGCACCCCGCCGGGGCCGCCCAGGCCCTCCATGGCGCGTCGGACTTCGTCCGGGTCGGGGCCCTGGCCGCCGAAGAGCTGCCGCAGCATCTCCTCCAGGGGGTCGCGGCCGTCGTCGGATCCGGGCGTGCGCGCGTCGTTGCTCATGTCTCCAGCGTATCCGCGTCGGCGCGACGCGCCCGCCCTCCCGACGTCGCGGCGGCGCGGTTCGCCCATGGCGCACGGCGTCGCGCGGGGCAGGCGGGGGTCGCGGCCCCGCGTAGACTGGTGTGACCGTCGCCGCGCGGCCCGTGCCCGGCGGCGAGGACGGCCCGATCAGGACCCCCAGGAAAGACGGTGTCGCGTGCGCGCAGTGCCCTCGAGGACCACCCGCGCCGCCCGCGTGCCCTTCTCCGGATGGCTCGCCCTGGGCAGCGCCGGGCTGGCACTGCTGGCCCCCACCCCCTACATCCTCGAGGGCCCCGGCCCCGCCGTGGACCTGCTGGGCGAACGCGAGGGTCGACCCGTGCTGCGCGTCGAGGGCGGCGAGGCGGACCCGGGTGAGGGGACCCTGCACATGACCACCGTGATGGTCGGGGGTCCTCCCATCGGCACCACCTCCCTGCTCGATCTCGGCCGCGGCCTGACGGACCCCGCCGTGGACGTGGCCCCGCGCGAGCTGATGTATCCCACCGGCGTCACCTCCGACGAGGTCGGCGAGGCCAATTCGGCGGCCATGTCGGACTCCCAGCAGACCGCGACCGCCGCGGCCCTGCACGAGCTCGGCCGGGAGGTGCCCCAGCGGCTCGTCGTGCAGCAGCTCGTGTCCGGCGGGCCCGCCGAGGGTGTCCTGCGGGCCGGGGACGAGGTGATCGCCGCCGAGGGACGGCCCGTGGCCGACCTGGAGGCCGTGCGCGCCGCCGTCGGGGCCGCGGGGCCCGACCCGGTCACGCTGACGGTCCGCCGCGACGGCGTGGAGCAGGACCTCGAGGTGCCGGTGGCGGCCGCCCCCGAGGGCGCGCCCCAGCCGTGGCAGATGGGGGCCCTGATCGAGACCGCCTACGACGTCCCGGTGGACGTCGAGCTGACCGTGCCGGACATCGGCGGGCCCTCGGCGGGTCTGATGTTCGCGCTCACCGTGATCGAGCGGCTGACCCCGGGCGCGATGACGGGGGGCGCCCCGATCGCGGGAACGGGCACGATCTCGGGGGACGGCGTCGTGGGTCCCATCGGCGGGATCCCGCAGAAGGTGCGCGGCGCCGCCGAGGCGGGGGCCACGACGTTCCTCGCCCCCACGGCGAACTGCGAGGAGCTGGCCGGCCGTGTGCCCGAGGGTCTGACGGTGTACCCCGTGGACACGCTGGGCCAGGCCCGCGACATCGTCGAGGCGGTGGCCCGGGGGGAGAGCCCGGCCGCCGCCCGGACGTGCGGCTGAGCCGACGCACACCAGGACCACCAGACCACCAGACCGGACGACATGTCCGGGGCGCAGCGCCCCGGACCGGAGCAGAGCCCCGCGGACGCGGGAGGGAAGAGGACAGAGCAGTGAGCTTCGGACAGGGAGGCGGCGGACCGTTCGGCGGCCCGCCCCGTGACGGCGGCGGGACCGCCGGGGGCCAGTCCGGCCCGTTCGGGGCGTTCGGCCCCTTCGGCGGCGCCCCGCGCGGCCCGGGCGACGACGGCGACCGCGGTCCTGGTGGCCCGTTCGGCGGGGGCGGGTCCTCCGCCGCGCGCGGCAGGGGCCGGCCGGGCCGGCCGAGCGCGCTCGTGCTGACCATCATCGCGGTGGCCGTGCTCGTGGGGCTGTTCGTGGTGTTCACGAACGTCTACACGGACGTGCTGTGGTTCTCGCAGCTGGGCTTCACCGAGGTCTTCTGGACCGAGGTCGTCGCCAAGGCCGCGCTGTTCCTGATCGCCGGGCTCGGGATGGCCCTCGCCGTGTGGCTGGCGATCCGCACGGCCTGGCGCCACCGCCCCGCGGACGCGTCCGCGGCCGCGCGGGACTCGCTCAGCCAGGCCCAGCGCCAGCTGGAGCCCATCCGGCGCCTGGTGTTCCTGGGTGTCCCGCTCGTGCTCGGCGTGTTCGCCGGCTCCACCGCGATGAACGGGTGGAACACGGTCCTGCTGTTCCTGAACCAGGTGCCCTACGGCCAGGCGGACCCGGAGTTCGGCCTGGACCTCATGTTCTTCATGGCCACCCTGCCGTTCCTGACGCTCGTGGTCGGGTACCTGATCTCGGTGGTCCTGGTCTCCGGCATCACCGGTCTTCTGGTGCACTACCTGTACGGCGCGGTGCGCGTGGAGGAGGGCGGCGGCGTGCGGATCACCCCGGCGGCGCGCGCCCACATCGGCATCACCCTGGCCGTGTTCCTGCTGCTGCAGGGCGTCAACTTCTGGCTCAACCGCTACCGCACCACGCAGTCGCAGACCGGCAACTGGGCCGGCGCGCTCTACACGGACGTGAACGCGGTCATCCCGACGTCGGCGATCCTGGCGGTCACGGCCGTGATCGTGGCCGGCCTGTTCGTGTGGACGGTGGTCTCGGGCCGGTGGCGGCTGTCGCTGATCGGCACCGCGGTCCTGGTCATCACGGCGCTCGTGGTGGGCACGGCGTACCCCTTCATCGTGCAGGAGTACCAGGTGAAGCCGTCCGAGCGCACGCTCGAATCCCAGTACATCGAGCGGAACATCGCCATGACGCGCGAGGCGTACGGCCTGGACGACGTCGAGGTGACGAACTATGAGGGCGCCACGGACACCGAGGCCGGGGCCCTGGCGGGCGAGGAGGCCAACACGGCCAACGTCCGTCTCATGGACCCGAACCTGATCTCCCAGACCTTCGGGCAGCTCCAGCAGTTCCGTCCGTACTACGCGTTCCCCACCACCCTGCACGTGGACCGCTACGAGGTGGACGGCCAGACGCGGGACACCATTCTGGCGGCCCGTGACGTCAACGTGGACGACTCCCAGTCGTGGGTGAACCGCCACACCATCTACACGCACGGCTACGGCATGGTCGTGGCCGACGCCTCCGAGGTCGCGGCCGGCGGCCGGCCCCAGTGGCTGCTCTCCGAGATCCCCACGCGCGGGCCGCTGGCCTCCGACCAGGACTACGAGCCGCGCATCTACTTCGGGCACAACTCGCCCTCGTACTCGGTGGTGGGTGCGCCCGAGGGCGCGCCGGCCGTCGAACGCGACCGGCCGCAGACGGCCGACTCCCAGGAGGACACGGCGTACACCTTCTCCGGCGACGGCGGCCCCTCGGTGGGCAACCTCTTCAACCGGCTCGCGTACGCGGTGAAGTTCGGCTCGCCCGAGCTCGTGCTGTCCTCGGACGTGAACGAGGCCTCGCAGATCCTCTACGATCGCGACCCGGCCGAGCGCGTCCGCAAGGTCGCGCCCTACCTGACGGTGGACACCGCCCCCTACCCGGCGATCGTCGACGGCCGCGTGCAGTGGATCGTGGACGCCTACACGACCTCGGACCAGTTCCCGTACTCCACCGCCCAGCAGCTGGGCGAGGTCACGGTGGACTCCCTGAGCCAGGGCCAGAACCCGGCGCTCCAGGGCCGGGTGAACTACATCCGCAACTCGGTGAAGGCGACGGTGGACGCGTACGACGGCTCGGTGTCTCTCTACGCGTGGGACGACCAGGATCCGCTGCTGCAGGCCTGGCAGAACGTCTACCCGTCCTCGCTGCGCCCGTACTCGGAGATGAGCGCCGGACTCCTGGACCACGTCCGCTACCCGGAGGACATGTTCAAGGTCCAGCGCGAGCTGCTCGGCCGCTACCACGTGACCGACGCGGACGACTTCTACGAGAACAACGACGCGTGGTCCGTGCCGTCGGACCCCACGCGCGAGGAGGACGTCAAGCAGCCGCCGTACTACATGACGCTGCAGATGCCCGGCCAGGACGAGCCGGCGTTCTCCCTCACCAGCAGCTACATACCGCAGATCACGGACGGTGCCCAGCAGCGCAACGTGCTCTACGGGTTCCTCTCCGCCGCCGGCGACGCCGGCACGGGGGAGGACGGCGTGAAGGCCGAGGGCTACGGGCAGCTCCGACTGCTCGAGCTGCCGCGGTCCACCACGGTGCCCGGCCCTGGCCAGGCGCAGGCGAACTTCGACTCGAACGCGGACGTCTCGCGGGAGCTGAACCTGTTGCGCCAGGGCGCGTCCGAGGTGCTCAACGGCAACATGATCACCCTGCCGGTGGCCGGCGGCATCCTCTACGTCCAGCCGGTGTACGTCCGCTCCTCGGGCGGCACCACCTACCCGACGCTGCGCAAGGTGCTCGTCTCGTTCGGCGACAAGGTCGGCTTCGCGGACACCCTCCAGGAGGCCCTGGACCAGGTGTTCGACGGCGACTCGGGCGCGGTCACCCCGGAGGAGAACCAGGCGGAGGCGCCCGCCCCGGGCGAGGAGCCGTCGGCTCCGGGCACGGTCGAGGAGGAGCTCTCGGCGGCCCTCGAGGAGGCGCAGGACGCCCTGACCCAGGGCCAGGAGCGTCTGGCCGAGGGCGACTGGGCCGGCTACGGCGAGCAGCAGAAGCGTCTCAACGAGGCCCTGAAGCGTGCCACCGCCGCCGACGACGCCCTGGGCGGCGACGCGCCTGCCCAGGACCAGGCCCCGGCCGAGGCGAGCCCCGCGCCGTCGTCGAGCCCCAGCCCGACGCCGAGCGGCTGACGGGCGTCGGCGGGCCGGGCCCGCCGGACCGTCGACGACGGCCCCGGCCACGCACCGCGCGTGGTCGGGGCCGCTGTCGTCTCGGGGCAGATGGCCGCCGCATGGCCGCCGGATGGCGGGGTGCTGACGCTGATTTGAACTCGACGGGACAGGTGTGTATAGTTCTAGAAGTCGCCGCGGGGTGGAGCAGTTCGGTAGCTCGCCGGGCTCATAACCCGGAGGTCGCAGGTTCAAATCCTGCCCCCGCAACGAGAAGGAGAAGGCCCCCAGCATCTGCTGGGGGCCTTCTCGCATGTCCGGACCCGGTCGCCCCGGCCCGCCGGCACGGTGCTGGCGGGCGAGCCGACCGCCCTCGGGCGATCAACGCGGGGGAGCGGGAGCGTCAGCGGCTCGAGGCCCGGACCGCCTGCTGGGCCGGGGTGCGGCGGCCCGGGTCGGTGCGGCGCAGCCAGACGGCAGCGATGATCGCGATGACCGCGATGGCGCCCCAGATGCCGACGACGGCCCAGGACAGGCCCGCGAGGAGCAGCAGCGGCACGAAGGACACGGCCGCGATCTCCACGGGCACCACCGGGATGTAGGCCACGCCGAACTGCTCCATGGTCCCGGACTTCAGCTTCGGGTCCACGATGCGCAGCATGGCCACGCCCGTGGCGACGGCGCCGGTGGCCCAGCCCCACGTGAACAGCTGCTTCTCGAACCACGCGTCGGTCATGACGCGCGGCGCCACGACGATCCCCAGGAACAGGGCCAGCGCGAGGCCGATCACGAACAGGAGCAGCAGCGGCTGCCAGTAGTCCACGACCACGGTCGGGGCGATCGCGGCGATGCCGCAGACGATGAGGATGTCCGTGGCGGTGCCGGACACCGAGTTCAGCGAGCCCGGGTCGAGGAACTTCGCCGTCTTCGTGGCCTGGAACAGGACGCGGGCGATCAGGCCGAGGAGGAACGCGATCGCGAACGCGGGGATGATCAGCTGGGGACCGTCCTCACCCACGACGCTCGGCCACACGGCCGTGATCCAGGAGACCACGCCGTGCGCGGCCGCCGCGATCATCGCGACCACGCCGACCTGGAAGGCCAGCGACTCCACCGAGGCCGCCGAGAAGGTGTGCCGGCCGATGACCGGGCGTTCCTCCACCTGGTTCAGCACCCCGGTGCGCAGCTCCTCCGGGATGGAGGTCAGGCCCGCGAACTCCCGCGCGTGGCCGCGCTGCGCGCCGATCTTGGCCTGGATGATGCCACCCACCACGCCGACGATCATGCCGACGGTGGCCGAGGTGTAGGCCAGCGAGGTGACGGTCGCATCACCGTTGGCCGCGTACGCCTGGCCCACGGCGGCCGCGGAGCCGAAGCCTCCCGCCCAGCCGGCGAACAGCAGGGCGGCGAACGAGTCGGGCGCGTCGAACAGCGGCTGCAGGAGGACCAGCGTGACGAGGGCGCCGATGGCCACCTGGGAGGAGTAGATCAGCACGCCGTAGGACGCGAACGCGCCCACGGGGCGGCCGATCTTGCGGACGTCGAAGTCGTCGGTGAGCGCGATGCACACGAACACGATGACGATCAGGATCGAGCCGTACGTGCCCAGCTGGGAGCTGAACGGCAGCCAGCCCAGGCCGTTCGGGCCGAGGGCCAGGCCCAGGATGCCCGCGATGACGGAGGCCGGGATCATCAGGGTCTGGAGGGGCGTGATGACGGCACGGGCCAGCGTGCCCACGGCCAGGAGCGCGCCGATGAGGCCGGCGTCGACCAGCACGGACCAGGCCGTGAACTGCTCTTGCATGGGGTTCTTCCTCTGTGCGGGGACGGGGGTGTCCCACGGAGCGTGCCGAGGGACCCCGGGACAGTACCAAAGGAGCGCGGGGGCCGGGGCGCGTCCGGGAGGGGCACCGGGCCGGGGCGCACGAGGACGGCCCGCCGCGCCGGCGTGGGCCGGGCGACGGGCCGTGGGGAGGGGCGGGGTCAGCCGCGCGCGGTGCCGGTCTCCTCGGCGGTCCCCTCGGCCGCGTAGTCGAGGGTGAGGGTCTCGTCGGCGTCGACGTCGCCCGAGGTGAGGGCGGCCTGGCCGGCGCCGCCGGCCTTGAGGGCGGCGAGGCGGGCCTCCACCTCGGTCTTCTCGCCGAGGTCCTCGAGGGACTCGAACTGGGCGTCGAGGGAGGAGGCGGCGATCTCCTGCTGGCCGCGCACGCGGGCCTCCTCGCGACGGACCTTCTCCTCGAAGCGGGAGACCTCCGAGGTCGGGTCCAGCAGGTCGATCGACTTCACGGCGTCGGCCACCGCGGACTGGGCGTGGGCGGACTTGGCGCGGGCGGTCAGCTCGTCGCGCTTGGCGACCAGCTGCTGACGCTTGACCTTCATCTGGTCCAGACCGGTCTTCAGGCGCTCGACGATCTCGCGCTGCGAGGCGATGGTCGGCTCCGCGGACTTCGCCTGGCGCTCGAAGTCCATCTGGCGCTCGATGGCCACCTTGGCGAGGTTGTCGAACTTGTCCGCCGAGGCGGTGTCGCCCTTGGCGCGGAAGTCGTCGGCCTTCTGGGAGGCGGCCAGCGCCTTCTGGCCCCAGCTGCGGGACGCGTCCTGGTCCTCGCGGTAGTCGTCCTCGATCATCCGCAGGTTGCCGATCGTCTGGGCGACGGCGGCCTCGGCCTCGGCGATGTTGTTCGTGTAGTCGCGGACCATCTGGTCCAGCATCTTCTGGGGGTCCTCGGCCTTGTCCAGCATCGCGTTGATGTTGGCCTTCGCCAGCGTGCTGATGCGGCCGAAGATGGACTGCTTGACCATGGTGTCTGCCTTTCGTCGGTCTTTCACGTCAGCGCAGACCGTCGGCCTGCGTCCACCCCGTCCCGCTCCTGCGGGCCGGGCCGGCGCCCGAGGCGCCGGAGTTCATGGGGCGGCGGTCAGAAGCCGCCGCCGGAGATGTCGCCGAAGTCGCCGCCGCCGAGGCCGCCGCCGTCGAACCCGCCGAAGCCGCCGCCGCCCCAGCTGTCACCGTGGCCGCTGTTCAGGATCGAGTTCATCAGGATGCCGCCGAGCAGCGCGCCGCCGAGGCCACCGCCGAAGCTGCCGCCCACTCCGGCGCGCGGGCGCGTGCCGTACCTGCTGCCCATGCCTGGGCCGTAGCCGAAGCCCTCGACGTCCGCGCGGGCCAGCTCGCTCGCGCGCTCGGCCAGCTGGGAGGCGCGCTGCGCCTGCTGGAGGGCGGCCACGGGGTCGGTGCGGCCGAGGCTGATCGCCGAACGCAGCGTGTGGTCGGCCTCCGCGAGCCGGGTCCGGGCCTCCGAGCCCACGGCACCGCGTCGGGCGCCGATGAAGTCGGCCGTGCCGTCGATCTGCGCCTGTGCCTGGGCGATCGTGGAGGTGAGCACCTGGGAGGCCTGGCGGGCCTGCTCGCGAGCGTCGCGGACGCCGGCAAGGGGGGTGTTGAGCTGGCGGTGCGCGGCCTCGAGCTGGTGGAGCAGCTCCAGGGGATCCGGGCGGCCGGCCGCGAGGGCCTGGCGCACAGCGTTCACGGCGGTCTTCATCCCCGCCACCGGGCCGGCCAGCTCGGGGTGCGATCCGTTGGCCACGAGCGCTTCGGCCTCGGCCACGTCCTGCTCGGACTGGGCGAGGCCCGTCTGCAGGTTGCCCAGCATGGCCCGCAGGGACCCTTCGGCCTTGCCGACCGCCTCGGTGAGCGTGTCCACCTGGCTGAGCGCCTCCTCGGCGGCACGCACGGCCAGCGCCGCCGTGGAGCGGTCCTGGGCTTCCCACGCGCTCCGCGACTTCGCGAGGGCGGTCTCCACGAACTCGAGCCTCTCCCGGGCCTGCGCCGCGTTGTCCGCGACCTCGGCGAGGGCGGACTCCGCGTACTGGCCGTGCAGCGCGGTGATCGCCGACTCGGAGTCCTGCACCCGGGACCGGGCCTCGGGCAGGCGGGCTTCGAGACGCTCGAGGGCCTCGGGCACCTGGTTCTCGAGGTCGCGCAGGGAGTCGAACTCCTTCTTGTGCGCCGCCAGGGACGCACCCACGGCCTCGCTGCGCTGGATGATCTCCTTGAGCCAGGCGCGCTGCTCGGCCTCGGTGTCCGGGATCTCGTCGTCGAGCTGGTGCTGGAGCTGGAACGAGGCCCGCATGTGCTCCTTGGCCTGGTCGATGTCCTGGCGGAACGTCGCCACGGACTTCTCCCCGTAGGACGCCTCGGCGAAGCCCAGCTCCTGTTCCGAGGAGCGGATGGCGTCGTCCGCGGCCACGAGCTTCGAGCCGGCCTGGGTGCGCAGCTGCTCCACGCTGAGCTCGTCGAGGGGGTCGCGGCGGGCCTCCTCGGTGCGGCCCCGTTCGACGGCGCCACCCTGCGTGCGCCTCCGGCTGCGGGCCACGAGCACGCCGCCGCCCACGGCCGCGGCCACCGCACCTGCGCCGAGGACCGCCGTCAGGGCCCCACCGCCGTCGGAGGCGCCCTGGGCCGTGCTCCCGCCGCCCGTGGTGCCGGCCGGCAGGGCGCCGGCCGGATCGTACTCGGCCCCGCTGGCCCCCGTGCCGTCGAGCGTGCCGTCGGCGGCGTCGTCGAGCCCCTGCACCGCGGCGATGCCCACCGCGAGCCATTCCGCCGAGCCGGGGTCCGTGCCGATCTTGGACAGCTGCGGGCCCACGTAGGTGCGCGTCACCTGGTTCTGCAGGTTCGCGTCCCCGCCGCTGTCCAGCCCATAGGCGCGCTCCTCGACCGCGATCGCCAGGACCGAGTCGTTCGTCCCGAGCCCGCGCTGGCGCGCCACGTCCTGGGCCAGCGTCTGGGCGTCCGTGCTGAACTCATCCACGTAGACGACGTACAGCCCCTGCCCGGTGTCCCGGCGTAGGTCCTGGATCTCCTGGGTCAGGCGCTGCTCATCCGAGGTCGAGAGCACACCGGCCTCGTCCACCACGTACACGCCCGGCGGCACCGCCACGGCCTGCGCGGTGGGTGCCGCCACCAGGAGGCCCAGACCTCCCAGGCCCGCGGCGGTCACGGCACGCGCCAGACGGCCGACATCGGCGGGGCGGGTGAGCACGGTCATGTGGGGTCTCCTTCGACGGCGGAGGCGAGCCGCCGCACCGGGCGGACCCGCCGGATCCTGGGGTTGAGTGTAGGGCGGCGTGGGAATCGGGCACCAGGGATCCGGCGCGGCCGGAACCGTGGGAGGAGCGGACGTTCGGCCGACCTCTAGGCGGCGTTCAGTCATGCACGCTAGCGTGGACGTGCCCCGGGGCGCGCGTCCGCAAGACGACGGGCGTCCGTGTCGACCGCCCGGGGCCCGACCCGAAGCGAGGACCCCGTGGACCAGACCGCCGCCCCCACCCAGCCCCCCGTGCCGACGGCCCGCACCGTCGCGCGTCCCCGGCCCCAGTCCCGCGCCCGTGCCGGGGCGGGCCTGCTCGCCGCGGCCGTGCTCATGGTGGGGCTCTCCGGTTGCGCGGTCGCGGAGGACGGCGGCGAGGCCGCGTCCGAGGCCGCGAGCTCCTCGTCCTCGCAGGCGACGGACACCTCGGCCGAGGCCGGGGGACAGCCCGTGGCGGACACCGCCGTGGGGGACGCCGCGAGGACCGCGCTGCCCTCCGTGGTGACCATCTCCGCGACGTCGAGCTCCGCCTCCGGTTCCGGGTCCGGGTCGATCCTGGACACGGAGGGGCACATCCTCACGAACACCCACGTGGTCACCCTCGGCGGCCAGGCCAACGACGCCGAGCTGACGGTGCGCACCTCGGACGGGGAGGTCTACGCTGCCACCGTCGTGGGCACCGACCCGCTGTCCGACCTGGCCGTCATCAAGATCGACGCCCCGGACCTCACCCCCATCCAGATCGGCCGGTCCGGGGATTTGAAGGTCGGGGACGAGGCCGTCGCCATCGGCGCCCCCCTGGGCCTGCCGAACACCGTGACCGACGGGATCATCTCCACCCTGGACCGGACCATCGCGGTGGCGTCCTCCGAGGCGCCCGAGCCGCAGGGCGAGAGCTCCGGCTCGTCCTCCGGCTCCGACCAGTACCGTTTCCAGCTGCCGGGCACCCCGCAGGGCACCCGGGGCGAGGTGTACATCAACGTGCTGCAGACCGACGCGGCCATCAACCCCGGCAACTCCGGAGGCGCGCTCGTCGACGCCGAGGGTCGCCTGGTGGGCGTGAACGTCGCGATCGCCTCGGCCGGCCAGGACCCGAGCGAGGCGGGCAACATCGGGGTCGGCTTCGCCATCCCCGTGGACTACGCCCAGCGGGTCGCGCAGGACCTGATCGACCACGGCAAGGCCACGCATGCCATGCTCGGCGTGAGCGTCACCCCGGAGCCCGCCGAGGTGCAGGGCGGCGGCGAGAACGCTCAGACCGTGTTCAGCGACGGCGCCCGCGTCCAGCAGGTCGTGGGAGGGTCGGCGGCCGACGCGGCCGGGCTGAAGGAGGGCGACGTGATCACCGCCGTCGGCGACCGCGCGGTGATCGACTCCGAGTCCCTCACCGCCGTCGTCCGCGAGTACCGCGTGGGAGACTCGGTGGACGTCACCTACCTCCGCGACGGCGCGGAGCAGAAGACCGAGGTGACGTTCACGGAGGACACCCAATCCTGACCACCACACTCACCACCCCCGCTGAGCTCGCCGCCCACCACGGCTGGCGCCGGGTCTTGGCCGTCGGCGCCCATCCGGACGACCTCGACTTCGGGGCCGCCGCCACCCTGGCCGGATTCAGCGCGGCCGGGCTGCACATCGAGCTGTGCATCGTGACGGACGGGGACGCCGGCGGCTTCGACTCGGAGGGTGCCGAGGCGATGACCGCCCGCCGGCACGCCGAACAGCGCGCGGCCGCCGCCGTCGTCGGTGCCGCCGAGGTCCACTTCCTCGGCGAGCGCGACGGACACCTCGAGCCGGACCACGGCGTGCGCCGCAAGCTCGTGGCCCTGATGCGCCGCGTCCGCCCGGACGTCGTCCTCAGCACTCACCCCGAGCGGGACTGGGAGCGGATGCAGGCCGCACACCCGGACCACCTCGCCTGCGGCGAGGCCGTGGTGCGCGCCGCGTACCCGGCGGTCGAGAACCCGTACGCGTACCCGGAGCTCGCGGCGGAGGGGCTGGAGGCGTTCAAGATCCGGAACCTGCTGCTGTACGCCGCCCCCGCCGCACGCCGGAACACGGTCGTGGACGTCACGGGCCTGGCGGAGCAGAAGCTGCGCGCCCTCGACGCCCACCTCTCCCAGCACCCGGACGTCGACGCGATGCGGCGGCACGTGCTCGCCCAGATGGCCGAGCACCACCGGCACGCCGCCGGCCCGGCCGCCGGGCCGGGCCACGCCGAGGCGTTCCACCTGGTCACGGTCAACGGCCCGGGCACCATCGCCGGGTTCTGAACCGTGCCCGCAGGGGAGGGCCGACGACGGGACGCGTCGTCGGCCCTCCCCCTGCGGGACCTCTCAGTTGGTGCTCGGTCGCCCGCCGTAGCGCGGGCCGGTCTGCGCGGTGGGGTCGAGGTCCACGCCGACGATGGGCTCCGACGTCGGCACCTCCGATCCCGAGCTGGGCTCCACGGAGATGCCCATCGCCGCGAAGCGGTCCAGCCCCCGGAAGGTGACGGGCTCGCCGAAGCCGTTGGCGTCGTACGTGCCGAGGGAGGCCGGGGCCGTGCCGTCCGAGGGGTAGAGCCACAGCTGGTAGGACTGACCCTCCGGCAGCTGGGGCATCCCGCTGATCGTCAGGTAGCCGCTGTTCTGCTCCCGGGACAGGAACGCCTGGACCGTGCCGCCGTCCTGGGCCGGGTACTCCGAGGTCGTGAACAGGTCCTTCGACTGGTCGATGCGGTGCACGATGCCCGGTCGCGTGAACTGGCTCCACACCGTCCACCCGCCGATGCCGAGCACGAGGGCCGCGAGCAGCAGGAGGGCGGTCACCTTGAGCCAGCGCAGGCGGTCCCGCGGCAGGCCGGCGGGGGTGGACTCGTCGCCGATCAGGTCCATGCCCACGTCCTGGGCGGGCAGGCGACGCAGGACCTCGTCGAGCAGGGCCGACGGCGGCTCGGCCGTCACGGACCGGAACGCCCAGGCCACCGCCTGGCGCGCCCCGTCCACCCGGGAGCGCCACCGGGCCAGCTCGCCGCCCCGCCGCTGCACGGCGGAGAAGGCCGCGGTGTGCCCGGCCGTGTCGAGGGCGTGCACAGCCGAGAGGTCGGCCAGCTCGAGTGCGCGGCCGGCGTCCACGTCCTCGCGCACGTCCGCGCCGAGGGCCGGGCCGGTCGCCGGGGCCGGCGCGGACGGCCGGGCGGCGTCCTGGGTGATGTCGCGGCGGGCCGCGACGACCTGCCGGACGCCGTCGCGCAGGAGGGTGCGGGCCCGGTCGGCCGGCAGATCCAGCCGATCGGCGACCTCCCGGTCCGTGCAGCCGCCCAGCCAGGCCAGCCGCACGGCCTCGAACGCGTCCGGGTCCACCCGGTCCATGAGGTCCTCCGGCAGCGCGGCGGGGCCGGCCGGGCCGGGACGACGCCCACGTTCCGCCGCGGAGCCGCCGGCGCGGCGCAGCGAGGTCATCACGCGGTGGGCGAGGACCTCGAGCCACGTGAACACCTGGCGTTCGCGGTGGGTCGCGTCGTCCTGCTCGCTCAGGTCGAGGCCGGCCTCGGACGCCTCCTCCCATGCCGTCAGGTAGGTGCGGACCGTGGCCGCGGCGGCGTCGTCGCCGGGGCCGAACATCGCTTCGGCCAGGCCGTGCACCCACGGGACCGTGGCGTCGTAGAACGCGGAGAACGCGGCCCGGTCACCCTCGGCGCTGCGGCGCAGGAGGGTGTCCAGGGCGGGCTGGCCGGCGTCATCGGGGCGGTCGGCGTGGGGCTCGGACGCGTCAGGAGTCTGCATGGTGGCCTCAGTCTAGGGAATCGGGGCGGGCAGCGGACCCGGCGAAGTCGTGCTGGCGCCAGGCCTCGTACACGGCGATGGAGACGGCGTTCGCCAGGTTCAGGGACCGACGGGCCGGCTGCATGGGCAGGCAGACGGTCTCGGTGACCCGCGGATCGGTCAGCACCTCCTCGGGCAGGCCGGTGGACTCGCGGCCGAAGAGCAGCACGTCGCCGGGCCGGTAGGCGACCCGGTCGTGCCGCACGGACCCGCGCGCGGTGAAGGCCAGCACACGGGCGGGGGCGAGGGCCGCGAGCGCAGCGTCGAGGTCCGGGTGCACCGTCACCACCGCGAGGTCGTGGTAGTCCAGGCCGGCGCGGCGCAGGTGGGCGTCCTCGAACCCGAAGCCCAGCGGCTCCACGAGGTGCAGCTCGGCCCCCGTGAGGGCGGCGAGCCGGATCGCGTTGCCGGTGTTGCCGGGGATCTCCGGGGTGAGCAGCAGGATCCGGAAGCCGGGGGTGCCGGGCGCCGGGGCGCGGTCGGCGCCCTCGTGCGGGTTCGGTCGGGGTGGGGTGGGGGAGTCGGGCACGCGCCCAGCCTAGTGGGGCGCCGCCGGGCGGGGACGTGCCTCAGTGGAGCCGGCCGACCAGCGCGCCGAGCGCGCGCCGGTCCACGAGATCCGGGTCCGTGCCGGTGCCCAGGAAGAGCGCGACCTCGCGCGCGAACGCGATCCCGGGCGCGGGCGGGGCGGTGAGCAGGTCGGCCTGCGCCTCCGGCGCGTCGGCGCCGCGCGTGTGGCGGATCACGGGGGCGTGCCGCGCGTCGCGGTCCGTCATCACGTGCACGAATCCGCCGACGGTGACCTGGGGCAGGGCCTGCTGCCACGCCATCATCGCGGGGCCGAGCAGCGGCGGGGCCACGGGGCGGCCCCGGGAGCGCAGGTCCGCCCCGTCCCAGGTGTAGGTCCCCTCCGGGACCATGACGGAGCCGATCAGCGCCAGGCGGTGGCCGCACAGCACCGCGTGGTCCACGTCGAGGTGCCGTCCCCAGCGCCCGCCCAGCCGCAGCCCGGTCAGGACCCGGGCGGCCGGGAGCGCGTCCGCCACGTGGCGCAGCAGCACGTCGAGGGTGCGGGCCTGCCGCAGCACCCGGTGCTCGTCCGGCAGGATCCCGCGCGGCCGCGGCGCCCCGTGGACGCGTTGGCTCGATCGCGGCAGGTCCAGCACGGTCGGGTCCGCCTCCGCCTCGCCGGGCGGGGGCTCGTAGCGCACGGGGCGGGCGGCACGTCCGCCGGGTCCGGACCGTCCCGACGGTCTCGCCCGCCCTGATCCGGCCGTCGCGCGGGGGCCGCGGGGACCGACGTCCGGGCCGGGCAGCGAGAGGTCGTATCGGCGCCGGGCCTCGGCGTCGCCGAGGAGGTCCCACGCCCGCGTCACGGCCCGGAAGGCGGCGGGGTCGCCGCCGACGTCGGGGTGCGCGGCCCGGGCCGCGCGGCGGTAGGCCCGCCGGACCTCCTCGGCGGTCGCGTCGCGGGGCACGCCCAGGACCTCGTAGGCGGTGCGGTGCTCCTCGGCCGCGCTCACGGCGTGGGGTCCGGGCCGGGGGAGGCGTGCCGCTCGTGGTGCAGGCGCAGGAACAGCATGCCGTCGTCGTGGAGCACCTGGACCAGCTGCAGCCGGGCGGGGAGGCCGGGGCCGTCCTCGCCGGTCAGGACGCGGCCGGCGGCGGGTCCGGCCAGCAGCGGCGCCACGGTGAGGTGCACCTCGTCCACGAGGCCGGCCGCCGCGAGGCTGCCGAACAGGCGCGGTCCGCCCTCGCAGTGGACGACGCGGGCGCCGCGCGCGTGCAGGGTCGCCACCACGGTCTGGGGGTCCACGTGCTCCTCGCCGACCGCCAGCACGTCCGCGCGCGCGGCCAGCGCCGCCGCCCGCTCCGGCTCGGCCGCGAGGGCGGCCCGGGACGTCAGGATCCAGGGGCGCACCGGGGCGGCCGTGAAGAACGCGGACGCCGGGTCCAGGTCCAGGCTGCCGCTGACCACGGCCACGGGCGGGTCCGCGGGCCCGCCGGCCTCCGCGCGTCGACGCCGGTCCTCCTCGGACAGCAGCGCACCCTCGTAGCCCTCGGCCCGGATGGTCCCGGCCCCCACGAGCACGACGTCGGCGTCGTGCCGGGACAGCGAGAGCAGCCGCTGGTCCGCGGGGGAACCGAGCCCGCCCGCACGGCCGTCCAGGGTGGCCGCGCCGTCGGCGGAGGCGATGAACACGACGCGGACCCAGGGTCCGGGGCCGGTGTCCTCAGCCGCCGGGGCCGCGAGGGCGGTGCGGAGGGCGTCGTCGTCCAGGCCGGGGCCGGTCTCGGTCAGCCGTCTCATGCCCGCCCCCCGCGGTGGGCGCGGTGTCCGGCCAGGGTGCTGCGGTCCGGCGGCGGGTTCTCCGCGCCCATGTTGTGGACCAGGCGCGCCGGCTGACGCCACCCGAACACGCACTCGAGCATGCGGGCCGCCGAGACGGAGGCGTCGGCGTCGTGCATGCGCAGGATCCGGGCGCCGCCGTACACGCAGGCCGCGGCCGCGGCCAGCGAGCCGGGCAGGCGCTCGTGCCGGTGCCGGTCCAGGCTCTCGCCGATGAAGTCCTTGTTCGAGACCGCGGCCAGCACGGGCAGCCCCAGGGTGGCGATCTCGTCCAGCCGCCGCGTGATCTCGAGGGTGTGCCGGGTGTTCTTGTTCAGATCGTGGCCGGGGTCCACGATGATCCTCTCCTCGGGGACGCCGAGCGCCACGGCCCGGTCGACGGTGCGCCGCAGGTGGTCGCGGACCTCCCTGACGACGTCGCCATAGGTCGGCCGGGGGACCACGGCCCGGGGTCCGCGCACGTGGGCGAGGGAGTGGGTGACCACGAGGTGCGCGCCCGCGGCGGCCACCACCCGGCCCAGGTCCGCGTGGAACAGCCCCGTGGTGTCGTTGACGACGTCCGCCCCCGCGGCCAGGGCCGCCTCGGCCACGGCCGGCTGGAACGTGTCCGCCGAGAGGATCAGCCGGCGTGACGCCTCGGACGACCCGGCCCCGTCCCCGCTCCGCAGGGCCGCGATCAGGGGGACCACCCGCGCCGCCTCCTCGGCCGGGTCGAGCTCCGCCCCGGGCGCGAACGGCACGCCGCCGACGTCGACCCACTCGGCTCCGGCGTCCGCCGCGGCGTGGGCCTGGGCGAGGGCGTCCTCGAGGACGGCGCCGGCGCCGTCGTCATAGAAGGAGTCCGGGGTGCGGTTGACCACGGCCATCGTGACGATCCGGCGGCGGAAGTCGATCTCGTGGTGGGCGAACCGGTGCACCGGGTGGACGAGCGGGACGGAGGGGGTCGGCACCCGGCCATTCAACCACCGGCGCCGCACGGTGACAGTGCGCCCCGGAAGGACTATGTTTCCCTCCCGTGACATTTACCTCGTCGCCGCGGGTCGGCCCGCGCCGGCCCCGCATCCGTCCGACCCAGCTCGTGGTCGGGTCCTTCCTCGTCGCCATCGTGACGGGCACCGGCGCACTGCTGCTGCCCGCCTCGTATCAGGGCCGCGCGCCCACCCCGCTGGAGGCCGCGTTCACGGCGACCAGCGCCACCACGGTGACGGGCCTCGGCGTCGTGGACACCCAGACGTTCTGGACACCCCTGGGTCAGCTCGTGATCCTCACGCTCATCAAGCTCGGTGGCCTGGGCGTCATGACGTTCACGTCGCTGCTGGGGCTGGTGATCCTCCGGCGGCTCGGCCTCACCCAGCGCCTCGACGCCGCGGCCTCCACCCGGGCCGAGGGGATCGGGGACCTGCCCCGGGTGCTGCGGGCCCTGATCCTGTACTCCACGGCCGTCGAGGCCTCGGTGGCGCTGCTGCTGAGCCTGCGCTTCTGGCTGGGCGCGGGAATGTCCCCGGGCCAGGCACTGTGGCAGGGGGTCTTCCACGCGGTCTCCGCGTTCAACAACGCCGGGTTCGCGCTGTTCAGCGACAACCTCATGGGCTTCGTCTCGGACCCGTTCATCTGCCTGCCGATCGCGGCGGCGATCATCTTGGGCGGCCTGGGCCTGCCGGTCGTGCTGACCCTGCGGCGAGACCTGCGCCGACCCGAGCGGTGGAACCTCACGGTCCGGCTCGTGCTCGTGGGCACCGCGGTGCTGCTGGTGGGCGGCACGCTCATGTACCTCGTCCTCGAGTGGTCCAACCCGCGGACCCTGGGCGGTCTGGACCCGGCCTCGCGCGTGCTCGCGGCGTTCTTCCAGTCCGTCACGACCCGCACCGCCGGCTTCAACACCCTGGACTACGGGCAGATGCACCCCGTGACGCTCTTCGCCACCGACGTGCTCATGTTCATCGGCGGCGGCCCCGCCGGCACCGCCTCGGGCGTGAAGATCACGACGGCGAGCGTCCTGCTGTTCATCGTGCTCGCGGAGATCCGGGGGGAGGGCGCCGTCCATGCGTTCGGCCGCCGGCTCTCCCGGACCACGCACCGCGAGGCGATCACCGTGATCATGCTCTCCGCGACCGCGATCGCCGTCGCCACGATGGCGCTCATGGGCCTGTCCTCGTTCACGACCGACCAGATCCTGTTCGAGTGCGTGTCCGCGTTCGGCACGGTGGGCCTGTCCACCGGCATCACCGCCCAGCTGCCGCCGGCCGCGCAGGGCATCCTGATGCTCCTCATGTTCGTCGGCCGCATCGGCCCCGCCACCGTCGCCGGCAGCCTGGCCCTGACCGACCGCACCCGCCACTTCGAGTACCCGAAGGAGAGGCCCCTCATTGGCTGATCTCACCCGTTCCCTGTTCGCCCCCCGCCGGGGCGACCGCCCCACCGTGGCCGTCCTCGGGCTCGGCCGGTTCGGCTCCGGGGTCGCCCTCGAGCTCATGGAGTCCGACTGCCACGTGCTGGGGGTCGACGCCGATGCCGAGGCCGTCCAGGCGCTCAACGGCCGGCTGACCCACGTCGTCCGCGCGGACAGCACGGACGAGGAGGCGATGCGCCAGCTCTCGGTCCACGAGATGGACCACGTCGTCGTCGCCATCGGCGGCGACCTCGCCGACTCGATCCTCACCGTCTCGCTGATGCGGCGGTTCGGGACGCACCAGCTCTGGGCCAAGGCCAATGACGACCGCCACGGCGAGATCCTGCGTCAGCTCGGCGTGGAGCACGTGGTCCACCCGGAGCGGGACATGGGCCGCCGCGTGGCGCACCTGGTCAGCACGTCCTTCCAGGACTTCGTCGAGGTCGAGCCGGGCCTGGCCATGGTCCGGGCCGCGCCGCCGTCGCGCCTGCTGGGCAGGGACCTGCGAGCCACCGGGCTCGCGGGGGAGCGGGGCATGCGCGTGGTCGCGGTCCGCAGCCGCGGCACGTGGCTCTACCCGCCGAGTCACTACGTGCTCGAGCCCGAGGACACGATCCTCCTGGTGGGCCCGACCCGCGACGTCGAGCGGTTCCTCGCCCGGGACTGAGCCGGGGCACATCCGGGGCGGCTCCTAGACTGGCCGGGTGACCACCCCGGACCGCGTGCACCTGGACCACGCCGCCACCACGACGGTGCGCCCCACCGCGCTCGCGGCCCTGGCCGAGGCGGCCGCGCTGCCGGGCAACCCGGCCTCCCTCCACGCCTCGGGCCGCCGGGCCAAGCTGCGCCTCGAGGAAGCGCGGGAGCGCATCGCCGCGGCGCTCGGGGCGCACCCCACCGAGGTGATCCTCACGTCCGGGGGCACCGAGGCGGACAACCTCGCCGTCCAGGGGCTGTACCGGGCCCGCCGCGCGGCCGCGCCGGAGCGCACCCGGATCGTGCTGACCGGCATCGAGCACCACGCGGTCCTCGACGTGGTGGACTGGCTCGCCGCACACGAGGGTGCCGAGCCGGTGCTCGTCCCGGTCGACGACGACGGGCGGGTCGACCTCGTCGCATGGGAGGCCGCGCTGGCGACCGCGCCCGAGCGGACCGCCCTGGCCACGCTGATGTGGGCCAACAACGAGATCGGCACGGTCCAGCCCGTGGCCGAGGCCGCCCGGCTCGCTGCCGACCACGGGGTCCCGTTGCACACCGACGCCGTCCAGGCCCTCGGGGCGGTGCCCGTGGACTTCGCCGCGTCCGGGGCCGCGACCCTGGTCGTCTCGGGGCACAAGGTCGGCGCCCCCGTGGGTGTCGGCGCCCTGCTCGTGCGCCGGGACGTCACGCTGGAGGCCGTCGTGCACGGCGGCGGCCAGGAACGTCGCCTGCGCTCGGGCACGGTGTCGGTGGCCCTGGCCGCAGCGCTGGCGGCCGCCGTGGCGGAGGCCGTCGGGGAGCAGCCCGCCGAGGCCGCCCGCCTGGGCGGGCTGCGGGACGAGGTGATCGCCGCCGTCGACGCCCTGGACGGGGTGCGCCTGACCGGGCCGCGAGACCTCGACCCGGCGACGGGGCAGGTGCTGTCGCCGGGGACGCGCCGACTGCCCGGCAACGTCCACATCACCGTGCCGGGCCGGACGGCGGACGCGCTGCTGTTCTCCTTCGACATGGCCGGACTGGACACCTCGTCCGGGTCGGCGTGCACCGCCGGGGTGGCGGAACCGTCGCACGTGGTCGCCGCCCTGCCGGGGCGGACGGAGGCCGACGCGCGGGCCACCCAGCGGTTCACCCTCGGCCGGACGACGACGCCGGCCGAGGCAGCCGCGCTCATCGACGCGCTGCGGGCGCTGCTGGGGCCGGGCGTCTAGACTGGACCGCCCGTCCGTCGTCGAGAGAGGAGTACGCCCGTGAAGGTCCTGGCCGCCATGTCCGGGGGAGTCGACTCCGCCGTCGCCGCGGCGCGTGCCGTGGACGCCGGGCACGACGTCGTCGGCGTCCACCTGGCCCTGTCCCGCATGCCCGGCACCCTGCGCACCGGCTCGCGCGGCTGCTGCACCATCGAGGACGCCTCGGATGCGTGGCGCGCGTGCGAGCGGCTCGGCATCCCCTTCTACACGTGGGACTTCTCCGAGCGGTTCGCGGAGGACGTCGTGGACGACTTCGTGGCCGAGTACGAGGCCGGCCGCACGCCCAACCCGTGCATGCGCTGCAACGAGCGCATCAAGTTCGCGGCGCTGCTCGAGCGCGCCCTCGAGCTGGGCTTCGACGCCGTCTGCACCGGCCACTACGCCGCCGTGCGGCCCGGTCCGGACGGCTCGCTGGAGCTGCACCGCGCCGCGGACGACGCGAAGGACCAGTCCTATGTGCTCGGTGTGCTGACCGCGGATCAGCTCGCCCACTGCCTCTTCCCGCTCGCGGACACGCCGTCCAAGGAGCTCGTGCGCGCCGAGGCGGCCGAGCGCGGCCTGTCCGTGGCGGCGAAGCCGGACTCCCACGACATCTGCTTCATCCCCGACGGCGACACCCGCGGCTGGCTGGCCGAGCGCATCGATCTGGCCCCCGGCCCCATCGTGGACCCGGAGGGGCGGGAGCTCGGCACCCACGCGGGCGCCCAGGCGTTCACGGTCGGCCAGCGCAAGGGCCTGGCCATCGGCCGTCCCGCGCCCGACGGCAAGCCCCGGTTCGTGCTCGAGGTGCGGCCGAAGGAGAACACCGTGGTGGTCGGCGGACGCGAGCTGCTCGACGTCGACCGCATCACCGGCATCCGCCCGTCGTGGGCCGGCGCCCCGGTGCCCGAAGCCCGCACGGGCGCCTGGTTCGAGTGTGCGCTGCAGTTCCGGGCCCACGGCGAGATCGTCGAGGCCCGCGCCCGCCAGCGCGCGGACGAGGCGGGGAATCCGGGGTGGGAGATCGAGCCGGCGCGCCCCCTGCGCGGCGTGGCTCCCGGTCAGACGGCCGTCCTGTACCGGGGCACCCGCGTGCTCGGCCAGGCCACCATCGACACCGCCCGCAATGCCCGGCTGTCCGCCCCCGCGGATGCGTAGGCTTCGGCCATGAGCCCGGACTACGACCCCCACGCCAGCTCGCTGCCCGGCACCGCGGACCCGGCGGTCCTCGACGAGCTCTTCGCGATCCGCGGCAGCATCGACAACATCGACGCCTCGCTCGTCTACCTCCTGGCCGAGCGGTTCAAGTTCACGCAGCGGGTCGGTGCGCTGAAGGCCCGCCACGACCTGCCGCCCTCGGACCCCGGGCGTGAGGCCGCCCAGATCGCGCGGCTGCACCGGCTCGCGCTCGAGGCCGACCTCGAGCCCGCGTTCGCCGAGAAGTTCCTGAACTTCATCATCGCCGAGGTCATCCGCCACCACCGCGCGCTGGCGGCCGAGGGCCGGCCGGACGCCGAGGCGGAGTCGGGGGAGAGCCCCGGGGACGCGGATGACTGAGGCCGCCCACGACGCCGGCGCCACCGGCCCCGTCGCCCTCGGCGGCACGCCGTGGCGCGGCACCGACGTCGCCGAGGCGCAGCGCGTCACGCTCGGCGAGCTCGGCGCGGACCACTGGCCGGTGCTCCCCGAGCTGCCCGATCGCGGACCCGGCGCCGACGCCACCGGCCGCTCGGCCGCCCTCCTGCAGGAGCTGGCCGTCGACCTGCAGCCGCACGGCTGGCGGGTCAGCCCGCCCGGGGCCGCCGGCTCCGGCCGCGACCGACGCCGCGCCGTCTCCCTCTGGCGCGAGGACGCACACCGCTGGGCGGACACCGCGGGCGCCGAGGGCGCCGTCGTCGACCGTCTGGCCGTGCGGGTGCGCGGCCCGCTCAGCCTGCTCGCCGGCCTCTGGCTGCCCGGGGGAGAGCGCGTCCTCGGCGACCACGGCGCCCGCCGCGACGTCGCCGAGTCCTATCTCGAGGGACTGCAGGACGCCCTGCCCCGCCTTCGAAGGGCCACCGGGGCGGCCCGCCTCGGCGTCGTCGTCGACGAGCCGTGGGCGGCGGCCGTCCTCGCCGGAACCCTGCCCACCGCGAGCGGGTACCGCACCGTCCGGTCGCTGCCGCGCGAGGAGGCCCGCGGACTGTGGCGCGCCGCCCTCGACGGGCTCACCGCCCTGCCCGACGTCGCCCGGGTGTGGCTCGCGCCGGGCCGCCGCGCCGCCTCCCCGGGGGCCGAGCTGCCCGGGACCGCCGCGCTGGCGACGCTGACGGGAGAGTCCCTGCCCAGGCCCGACGCAGCCGCGGACGCGCCCGCCCCGGCCCCGGTCTCGCTCGTGGTGGGCGTGGGCCCCCTCGACGACGGCGCGGACGGTTCGCCCGGCACCCGCGAGGCGTGGGAGGCGGCGGCCGGCTGGGCCGACGTCGGGCGCGGGCTGACCCTGGCCCCCGAGCCGGGCGTGCGCCCGGTCGACGTCGTCCGCACGTGGGAACGGCTGGGGGTGGACCCCGGACGGGTGGGCGACGTCGGCCTCACGGCGGCGGGGCCGCACGACCCCGCCGTGCTCCGCACTCTGCGGCGGGACGCGGAGGAGCTGGCCGCGCGGCTCGCCGAGCTGCGCGGCTGAGCCGGCGCCCCGACGGACCGGGACGACCTCCGGCGTCGTCGGCCGTGGACGGGCCCGCCCGGCGGGTATCATCGGGCTGATCCTGAAAATTTCCTGTGCCCGGGGCCGGTCCCGCCTGCGGCGCCGGGGGGAGCGCTGACGAGGAGGTCAGGATGGGCAAGGCCAAGATCCTGGTGGTGGACGACGACGAGGCGCTGGCCGAGATGATCGGCATCGTCCTGCGCAACGACGGCTTCGAGCCGGCGTTCGCCGCGGACGGCACCTCCGCACTGCCCGCGTTCCACCGCGAGCGTCCCGATCTCGTGCTGCTGGACCTCATGCTCCCCGGCATCGACGGCATCGAGGTCTGCAGGCTCATCCGAGACGAGTCGGACGTGCCGATCGTGATGCTCACGGCCAAGTCGGACACGGCGGACGTCGTGCGCGGCCTCGAGTCGGGTGCGGACGACTACGTGCCCAAGCCGTTCAAGCCGGCCGAGCTCGTGGCCCGCGTCCGGGCCCGCCTGCGTGAGGGGGAGGCCAAGCCGGCGGAGGTCCTGCACATCGGGGACCTCGAGATCGACGTGGCGGGCCACGAGGTCACCCGCGGCGGCGTCGGCATCGCCCTCACCCCGCTGGAGTTCGACCTCCTCGTGGCCCTCGCCCGGCGGCCGCGCCACGTCTTCACCCGCGAGATGCTGCTGGAGGAGGTCTGGGGGTACCGGCACCAGGCCGACACCCGGCTCGTGAACGTCCACGTCCAGCGCCTGCGCTCGAAGGTCGAGCCGGATCCCGAGAACCCGTGCGTCGTGCTGACCGTCCGCGGCGTCGGGTACAAGGCCGGCCAGGGCTGAGGGCATGACGGTGTCCGGCCCGGGTCTGAGCGCGGCCCCGGCGGCCGAGCCCGGCGCCGAGCCGGTCGAGCCCGCCGCCGGCCGCCCACGGTCGTGGGTCCCCGGCCCCGCGTGGCGTGCGCTGCGCCGCCGGTGGCGTCGGTCCCTGCGGCTGCGCACGGCGGTGCTCGCGGCCCTGCTCTCGATCCTCGCGGGCCTCGTGGTCGCCGCGTTCCTGACGCAGCAGATCACCCAGGCCCTCTTCGAGGCCCGCTACGAGCAGGTCCAGGCCGAGGCCCGCCGTGGCCTGAGTCAGGTGCGCGAGACGTTCGCGCAGACCACCGCCACGGACGCGCAGAGCACGGACGTGCTGGTGACCCAGACCCTGCGTGCCCTCGAGGGGGACTCGGGCACGACGATCCGCCGCCGCTACCACCTCGCCCCGCTGCCGGGCTCCGAGTCCGCGTACGTGGGGACGATCTCCTCCGCCGGTCTCGATCCCGCGGTGATCCCCCAGGAGCTGCAGGACGCGGTCGCCTCCGGGCCGGGCGTGTACGACGCGAGCGTGGCGCTGCCGGACCCCGGCGGCGGCACCCGGCCCGGCCTCGTGTTCGGCGCCCAGGTGGTGCTGCCCCCGGGTGCCACCTACGGGCTCTACCTCGTCTACGACCTCGCGGACGTCCAGAGCTCGCTCGACTCGGTGCTCAGGGTGCTGCTGGTGTTCGGCGTCGGCTTCCTGGTGATCAACGTGCTGGTCTCGTGGTGGGTCTCGCGGCGTGTGACCCTGCCCGTGCAGCAGGCGGCCCGGGCGGCCGAGTCCCTCTCGAGCGGCAACCTGGCCGTGCGGATGCCGGTCGACGGTGAGGACGAGATGGCCCGCCTGGGCATGTCCTTCAACCGGATGGCGGACAGCATCCAGGACCAGATCGGCCAGCTCGCCCAGCTGTCCCAGATGCAGCAGCGGTTCGTCTCGGACGTCTCCCATGAGCTGCGCACGCCGCTGACGACCGTGCGGATGGCGGCCGACGTGCTGCACGGCTCACGCGAGGACTTCGACCCGGTCAGCCGACGCTCGACCGAGCTGCTCTACCACCAGGTGGACCGCTTCCAGGCCATGCTCGCGGACCTGCTGGAGATCACCCGGTTCGACGCCGGCGCCGCCACCCCGGCCCTCGAGGCCACGGACATGCTCGAGCTGGCCCGCGACGTCGTGCTCACCTCTCAGCCGCTGGCCGATCAGATCGGCGTGCCCGTGTACATGGTGCCCATGGACCGGGACCGCGCCGACGGCCACGTCGCCTGGGTCGACCCGCGGCGGATCGAACGGATCCTGCGCAACCTGGTGAACAACGCGATCGAGCACGCCGAGGGCCGGCCGGTGGACGTGCTCGTGGCGGCCGACGAGGAGGCCGTCACGTTCGCCGTCGTGGATCACGGCATCGGCATGAGCCCCGAGCAGGTGCAGCGCGTGTTCGACCGGTTCTGGCGCGCCGACCCCGCACGCAAGCGCACCACCGGCGGGTCCGGACTGGGTCTGGCGATCGCCACCGAGGACACCCGGCTGCACGGCGGCCGGCTCGAGGCGTGGGGCGAGCTGGGGGAGGGATCCACCTTCATGGTGACCCTGCCGCGGGCGCCGCGCCCGGCCGTGCAGGGCGCGGAGGCCCCCGAACCGATCGGCCGCTCCGTGCTGCCCATTCCGCCCCGCTACAGCACGGCGGACCGCCGGTACGCCGATGACCTGTCCCGGCCCGTCCCGCAGGAGGCGGACGCCGACGCCGCCGGCGCGATCACGGACGTCGCCGCGGCGGCCGCGGCCGCCCCGCCGTCCGCGCGCCAGGCCGAGCAGGCCCTGACCGCGCCGACCCGGCCGGTGCGCGTGGTCCCTCCCGCCGACGGGTCGGCTGCCGGGGACCGGACCGGCGATAACGGGGCAGAGGAGGCCCGATGACCACCGTGGATCCGCAGCCGCCCCGCCCGCCGCGGGTCGCCGTCGTCGGCGTGATCGTCGCCCTGGTGCTCGCCCTCAGCGGCTGCACCCAGATCCCCCAGAGCTCCGAGGTGCGCAGCGCCGACCCGGTCGACGGGGCCACCGCGGCCGCCGACGCGCCGCAGTTCCATCCGCCGGGACCGGCCGAGTCGGACACAGCGGAGGAGGCCATCCGGGGCTTCCTGCTCGCGGGCACGAGCCCGCAGGACGACTACGCGGTGGCGCGCGAGTTCCTCGACGGGCCAGCGGCCACCCAGTGGACGCCCGGACAGCGCACTCTCGTGTACTCGGCGGAGCCGCGCATCACCCGGGGCGACGGCGCCGGGCACTACCAGATCCAGGTCGAGGTCGACTCGGAGATCGACGAGTACGGCCTGCGGACCATCGCGCCGCCGGGGACCACGCGGGCTTGGGCGGTCACGGTGCAGGAACGGCCGCAGGGCATGCGGATCACGTCCACGGAGAACGGCACGCTGCTCTCCCAGGCGCAGTTCGGACAGCTGTTCGCCCCGCACGAGCTCGCCTTCTACGACACCGCGAAGCGCTACGTCGTGCCGGACGTGCGGTGGTTCGTCAATCGGGGCACCACCGTGACCGCGGTGACGCGAGCGCTGCTGCGCGGGCCGGCACCGTATCTGGCCGGGGCGGTGGACACGGCCTTCCCGCTGCGCACCGGCACCGACCTGGCCGCGCCCACGGTGCCCGTCGACGACGACGGGGTGGCCCACGTCGACCTCACCCAGGCGGCTGCCGAGGGGGCCGACGCCGACCGGCGGCACCGCATGCGGGAGCAGCTGGAGCTGACCCTGACGGGCCTCCAGTCGGTCAAGGAGGTCGAGGTGACCGTCGCCGGCGCCCAGCTGTCCACGTCGGGAGACGACGGCCCCGCCCCGGTCCAGACCGACGCCGCCGTCGGCTCGGTCCAGGTGGGCATCGACACGGCGACGGGCGGACTCGTCTACGTGCAGGGGACCAGCGTCACGCCGGTGGGCGGCGCCCCGGACGTCACCGCGCTCGATCCGGTCCGCCCGACGATGTCCGGCGACCGCAGCCGCTTCGCGTTCGTCACCCGTGACCGGACGGCGGTCCACGTCGCCGGCACGGACGGCTCCCTGCGGGAGGTGCTGCGCGGCACCGGGCTCACCGTCCCGTCGCTGGACCTCCTGGGCTGGGTGTGGGCGGCCGACCGGGGGACGACCTCGCGGATCCGCGCCGTCTCGGCCCAGCCCGGCGGGCAGGAGCGCATCGTGACGGCCACGTGGCTGCGGCCCGGCGAGCGGATCGTCGACCTGCGGTTGTCCCGGAGCGGGGCCCGGGCCGCGATGCTCGTCGACGACGGCCAGCGGACCACTCTGCGCGTGTCCGGCGTCGTGCGCGGTTCGGACGGGGTGCCGAACGCCCTGACCGAGCCGATCCTGCTGCCCTCCTCCGGGTCGGAGGACTCGGTGGAGTGGGCCGGCGACACGAACCTGCTCGTCTCGGCGTACGCCGAGAAGCCCGACGAGCGCGTGGTGCCGCGGATCGTCTCGATCGACGGCACCGTCCGGGAGCTCAACCCGCTGGGCGGTCTGCGGGGGATCTCCGCCGGCGACGACGGCGCCTATTACGCGGAGACGGAGGAGTTCGTGTTCCTGCTGGTGGGCTCCTCGTGGCGGGCGCAGGAGCTCGACCGCGGGGTGCGCGACCTCTCGTTCCCGGACTGAGCCGGGCCCGCGCCGGGCGCCCGTCGTCCATTCCTGCACAGCCGCCCCGTCCCGCACAGCGGCCCGCCCCGGCGCCCGGACGGCGGTGGCGTGCGGTGGACTCATCGCATGCCTTCCCCGCCGTCCTCCCCGTCCCCGGCGTCGGCGTTCGGCGCCCTCGGTCGGGCCCTGGCCGACCTGGTCCTGCCCGCCGAGTGCGCGGTGTGCGCGGCGCCGGGCCACCGGCTCTGCCCGGCCTGCGCGGAGGGACTGACCGCCGCCCTGTCCCTGCCCTTCCGGGCGGAGCAGGACGCCCCGGCCCTGCCCTTGGGCCCCGGCGGCGCTCCCCTGCCGGTGATGGCGGCCGGTCGCTACGCAGAACCGCTGGCGGCCGCCGTGCTCGCGTTCAAGGACCATCACGCGCTGCACCTGCGCGGCGTGCTGGGCGAGGCCCTCTGCCGGACCGTCGCCGCGGCGCGCCTCGAGCCGGACCTGCCCGGGGCGCGGCACGCCCTGCTCGTCCCGGTCCCGGGCGGCGCGGTCGGATTCCGACGGCGCGGCTACGACCCGCTCGCCGAGCTCACCCGGGCGCTGCCGGCGCCGTGGCTGGTCTCCGACGCCGTCCGTGCGCGCCTGCTGCCCCGCGCGAGCACGCTCCGGGGCGGCGGCCCGTCCCACGCGGGCGCCGGGGCGGGCCAGCGCCGCCGGCGGGCCCGGGACTGGCGCGTCGCCGCCGGGCGGCTGCCGGCCGGCGCGCCCGTCCTGCTCGTGGACGACGTCCTCACCACCGGCGCCACCCTCGCCGCGCTCGCGGAGGCGGTGCGCCGCGCCGGCGGGCACCCCGTCGGGGCCGTCGTGCTCGCGGCCGTGGCCCCGCCGCGGGACCCCGCCGAGCCTGGCCCCCGGCCAGGCCCCCGGGTAGGGTGAACGGCACGGAATCGCCCCTACGGTTCCCGTCCTGCCGACGGCTGGAAGGAGGTCGCACCCTCGGACCCGCCGCCGCCCTGCGGACGCGACACCGAGGCGCACCTCCCCTCCCGAGGCCGGACCCGTGAGAGTCGGACCAGGAGGACGCCATGACCATGGATGTCAGCTACATCGCCCGCAACCTCAGGCTCCCGGAGAGCTTCCGCGACCACGTCGTCGAGCGCACCGAGCGCCTCCAGCCGCTCGCCGAGGGCGCCGACACGCTCGAGGTCCGCGTGACGAAGTCCTCCCACCACAAGCACTCGGACGAGACGGTCCGCGTGGAACTGACGGTCCGTGGCCCGCGGGACGTCGTGCGGGCCGAGGCCGACGCGGACGACAAGCTGGTCGCCTTCGACCAGGCCGCCACCCGACTGGCCGAGCGCCTGCGGCGCATGCGCGACCGCCGCAAGGACCGCCGTCACGGCAAGCTCGGCGCCTCCCGCGGCGCGGGCGAGGTCGGATTCGTGCCGCCGCTGCCGCCGTCGGGTGCCGCGCTGGCCGCGGAGGAGGCCGCCGAGCAGGACGCCCCCGAGGTGGGCACCCCGGTGCGCATCCGCCAGAAGGCGTTCCCCGCGACCCCCATGAGCGTGGACGAGGCCGTGGACGCGATGGAGCTGGTGGGCCATGACTTCTTCCTCTTCCAGAACGCCGAGACCGGCGTGCCCTCCGTGGTCTACCGCCGCCGGGGCTGGAGCTACGGCGTGATCCGCCTGGACGAGTCCCTCCCGCAGGATCACGTCTCCGCCTCCGAGGGGGAGCGGGCCTACCAGGCGCGCGAGGACTGACCGCCCCGCCGACGTCGACCACGACCTGCTGACGCCGCGGCGCCCGTCCCCTCCGGGACGGGCGCCGCGGCCCGTCCGGACTCGGCCCGTACACTGTCCCGGAGACCGCGCCACGGCCGAGCGCGAGGGGCATCCCGTCCCGCCCCGGCCACACCGCAAGGGAGCAGAGAACCAGTGCCTTCGATCATCGACCGCGTCCTGAAGATCTCGGACAACCGCGTCCTCAAGCGCATGCAGGCCACGGTGGACGCCGTGAACCTCCTCGAGGATGACTTCCGGGCGCTCAGCGATGCGGAGCTGCGTGCCGAGACGGACACGCTCCGGGCCCGGCATGCGGACGGCGAGTCGTTGGACCTGCTCCTGCCGGAGGCGTTCGCCGCGGTCCGGGAGGCCGCGGGACGCACGCTCGGCCAGCGGCACTACGACGTCCAGCTGCTCGGCGGCATCGCGCTGCACCAGGGCAACATCGCGGAGATGAAGACCGGCGAGGGCAAGACCCTCGTGGCCACCGCCCCGGCCTACCTCAACGCGCTGTCCGGCAGGGGCGTGCACGTGGTGACGGTCAACGACTTCCTCGCCTCCTACCAGGCCGACCTCATGGGCCGCGTGTTCCGCTTCCTCGGCATGCAGACGGGCGTCATCGTGGCGGGCCAGACCCCGGCCGTACGCCGCGAGCAGTACGCCGCGGACATCACCTACGGCACGAACAACGAGTTCGGCTTCGACTTCCTCCGGGACAACATGGCCTGGTCCCTCGACGAGCTCGTGCAGCGTGAGCACCACTACGCGATCGTCGACGAGGTGGACTCGATCCTCATCGACGAGGCCCGCACCCCGCTGATCATCTCCGGCCCCGCCCAGGGAGAGGCCAACCGGTGGTACGGCGAGTTCGCCCGGCTGGTGCGCCGCCTCGAGGCGGACACGGACTACGAGGTGGACCACAAGAAGCGCACCGTCGGCATCCTCGGCCCCGGCATCGAGAAGGTCGAGGACCACCTCGGCATCACGAACCTGTACGAGACGCAGAACACCACGCTCATCCAGTTCCTGAACAACGCGGTCAAGGCCAAGGAGCTGTTCAAGCGGGACAAGGACTACGTGGTCCTCGACGGCGAGGTGCAGATCGTCGACGAGCACACGGGCCGCGTGCTCAAGGGACGCCGCTACAACGAGGGGCTCCACCAGGCCATCGAGGCCAAGGAGGGCGTCGAGGTCAAGCCCGAGAACCAGACGCTGGCCACGGTGACCCTGCAGAACTACTTCCGCGGCTACGAGAAGCTCGCCGGCATGACGGGCACCGCCGAGACGGAGGCCGCCGAGTTCACGTCGACCTACGGCCTCGGCGTCGTCGTGATCCCGCCGAACCGGGAGCGACAGCGCGTGGACCGCAACGACGTGGTGTACAAGAACGAGAAGGTCAAGTTCGACGCCGTCGCCGACGACATCGCCGAGCGGCACGCGAAGGGCCAACCGGTCCTGGTGGGCACCACCTCGGTGGAGAAGTCCGAGTACCTCTCCACGCTGCTGGCCAAGCGCGGCGTCCGCCACGAGGTCCTGAACGCGAAGAACCACGCCCGCGAGGCCGCCATCGTGGCGCAGGCCGGCCGCCCGGGCGCCGTCACCGTGGCCACCAACATGGCCGGCCGCGGCACCGACATCATGCTCGGCGGCAACGCCGAGTTCACGGCGGTGGCCCGCATGCAGGAGCTGGGCCTCGACGCCGCCGAGGACCCGGAGGCGTACGAGGCCCGCTGGCCCGAGGTGCTGGCGCAGGCCGAGGCCGCCGTGGAGGACGCGCACCGCGCGGTCATCGAGGCCGGCGGCCTGTACGTGGTGGGCACCGAGCGCCACGACTCGCGCCGCATCGACAACCAGCTGCGCGGTCGTTCCGGCCGTCAGGGCGACCCGGGCGAGTCCCGGTTCTACCTCTCCCTCACGGACGAGCTCATGCGCAACTTCAACCCGGGCGTGGCCCAGCGGATCATGAACAGCCCGTCGATCCCGGACGACATGGCGCTCGAGTTCGGCTTCGTCTCGAAGGCGATCCAGAACGCGCAGGCGCAGGTCGAGGGGCGCAACGCCGAGCAGCGCAAGAACGTGCTCAAGTACGACGACGTGATGAACCGCCAGCGCGAGGCCATCTACACGGACCGCCGTTCCATCCTCGAGGGGGAGGACCTGCAGGACCGGGTGCGCCGCTTCGTGGAGGACGCCGTCGGGAACATCGTGGACGCGGCCACCGAGGAGGGCCACGCCACCGACTGGGACCTCGACCAGCTGTGGCGGGACCTGGCAGAGCTCTACCCCGTGGGCATCTCGCAGGAGGACGTCCTCGACGAGGTCGGCGGCCGGGGCCGGCTCAAAGCCGAGGTCCTCAAGCGCGAACTCGTCTCCGATGCGCTCCTGGCGTACGAGGACCGGGAGGCGCAGGTGGGATCCGAGGCACTGCGCGAGGCGGAGCGTCGCGTGGTGCTCGCCACCATCGGGCGCCGCTGGCAGGAGCATCTCTACGAGATGGACTACCTCAAGGAGGGCATCGGGCTGCGCGCGATGGCCCAGCGCGAGCCCCTCGTGGAGTACCAGCGCGAGGGCTACACGATGTTCCAGAACATGCTCGCCGCCATCCGTGAGGACGCCGTGCGCACGCTGTTCCAGGCGCAGATCAGTGCGGCCCCCGCGCCGACGTCTCTGCCCGGCGTCAAGGACGCCCGCGCCGTGACGATGGCACCGCAGATCTCCGTGGAGGGCATCGACGCCCCGCAGCAGCCGGCGCAGCTGCGTTTCACCGGTCCGTCCGAGGACGGGCAGAGCGCGGTCACCCGCAGTGGCACGGACTCCGGCGCCACGGTCGCGGCGGGCACGAACCGCCGCTCCCGCCGTCAGGCGGAGCGCCGCGGCCGCCGCGGCTGACCGGCATCCCGCCACGACGCAGCACGAGGGCCCGCAGACCTCCAGGTCTCCGGGCCCTCGATCGTCAGTCCGACGGGGCGATCCGGCTCAGCCGATCTCGACCGACGTCACCTTCCACCGGCTGAGCCGCCGCTCGAGTCGGAGCGCGAAGGCCCGGGCCCGGCCCTCCCACAGCACCGTCGCGCTGGCCTCCACCCGGCCGGGCGCGACCTCGCACACGCGGGCACCCACCGGGCGGGGTGCGGACGCGGGCGTCCGGGGCGGGACGGCCGCGGAGGGCCGTCGACCGGGCCCGGTCGGCGCGACGGCGCCCAGCAGCTCCATGCGACGGGTCAACTTGTCCAGGACCTCGGGCGAGAGCCAGGCGGAGAGGTCCCGCAGGGCACGGCGGCCCGTCTCTACCTCGACGCAGGCGACGGCGATCACGGCGGCGAGCGAGCGGACGCGGCGCAGCTCCTCGCGCCCCTGTTCGGTGCGGGCCCGCCGGGCGATCTCCTCACCGCGGGGCAGGACCGCGGGGCTGTGGGCGGGCCCGTGGAGGAGGGTGTCGGCGGTGCGCCGGGCGGACGCGGTGCGGGGGCGGGTGGCGAGGGCGGTCATGGCGGTCTCCTGAGGACGAGGCGAAGCGGGGGAGTGCAGGGTCGTGGATGTCATGGCCGTGGTCCGTCCACGCCGGCGTGCGGGGCGAACACGGGGGAGGTCAGCACGGTGCCGGGCAGCAGCAGGTGTGGATCGTCGCCGATCACCCGCCGGTTGGCCTCGTACCAGCGGCGCCACCGGGCGTCGATCTCTCGGGGGGTCGCGTCCGGGCCGAGCTCGGCGGCGGCGAGGTGCCACAGGCAGTCGCCGCGCCGGACGGTGACGGTGGGGTGATCCGGATCCGCACGGCCGGTGCCGGCGCCCGGCGGGGCCGGCGCCGGGGGCCGGGGCGTCCACGCGGCGTCCGGCGCCGGGGCCTCGACGCCGATGGCGTGCGCGGGGGACGCGGCCACGGTCCAGGAGGCGTCCGGCACGGGATGAGCCGCGTCCGCCCACGCGGCCGGCGCCGCGAGCAGCTGGGCACCGACGATGGCGCCGGCCACGCGTCCGAGCAGGGCGGGAGTGAGGCTCCGGCCCAGGCGGGCCCAGGCCGGCCGACCCGCACGGCGCCCCAGCGCGACGAGCGCCAGCCCGATCAGGCCCACCGCCCACCACGCGAGCAGTCCGAGCCCCGCGAGACCGGCACCGAGGCCCAGCACGCGGGTCAGTTCCGCCGCCGGCGCGCTGGGGCCCGTCTGCAGCAGCGCCGCGGCACAGGCGAGCAGGCCGGGTCCGGCCAGAAGCAGGACGGTGAGGCCGACGGCGTCCGCCGCGTCGACCGGACGGTTCGGGGCCGGGCCGGCCGGTGATGTCGAGCGCTCCATGGATTCCCCTCCTGTGCGTCCGTCCGGCCGGGATCCCGCGATCAGGCCGGTGATGATGACCACAGTGAACTGCACGGCCTGATGGTTGTCAAGAGTGATGTTTGATGATGTTTGATGATGACCGATGTCCGGCGCTGAGCCTCCTATGCTGAGCGCATGCGGTGGAACGGACTCTTCGACGACCTGGAGGCGCACTGGGCCGACCTCGGCTGGCAGGAGACGGTGGCCGAGGCCGCGGAGCTGACCCGAGCGGAGTGGATGGCGCTGTCCCTGGCGGACCGCCTGCGCGGAGCTCGAGGGCGGCAGGTCCGGCTCCACCTGGCCTGGGGCGAGGTCGTGGACGGTGTGGTGCACACGGTGGGGCAGGGCTGGGTCGGCGTGCACGTCGACGGTTCGGGGTCGGCGATCGTCGCGGTGGACTGCGTGGCGGCCGTGGAGGCCGACCTGACCCGGGCCGCGGTCGCGCCCGAGCTCGCCGCGGCCGGCTGGGGGACGGTGCTGCGCGGCATCGCGCGGACGCGCCAGCCGGTGGCGGTGACGGGGCGCCTCGGCGCGGCACTGGCAGAGGGCACCGTGGACCGGGTCGGCGGCGACCACCTCGACATCGCCCGCCACCCGCGGGACGAGGCCCGGCGGGCCGCGGCCGTCCGCGGGCGGCTCGTCATCCCGTTCGGGGCGCTGGGGACGGTCCGGACCGCGCTGCGCCCCGCCTGAGCAGACCGTGTGGGCTCAGCGGGCCTGCGCGTCCGCCTCGGTCCACTCCCGGACGCGGGCGCGCGTCACTTCCTTCTGACGCTCCACGTAGTCCTCGAGCCAGGACACCTCGATGCGCCACTGACCGCGGCCCCCGACCTGGATGGCCTGCAGCTCACCCGAGCGGACCAGGGCACGGGCGGCCTGACCGGAGATGTTCAGGGTCTCCGCGACGTCGGTCAGGGTGAGAAAGCGCTGCACGGTGCTCCTTCGGTCGAGGCGTCCAGGACGGTCGCGGGCGGCCCATGACGTCGACCCATTCAACCCCGGGAACACCCGGAGGCGACACTTTTCCACAGCGTACGCGGCGGATCCGGCGATCCACGGCCCCTGTGGTTACTCTGGGCGCAGCGCGGAGGGGCCGACACCGACGGGGTGCCGGGGCCGCGGCGGCCCGCGAGGCCGGTCCGAAGGGGGGAACATCCGGTGTCCACGACCATGTCCGCGTCCGCCGAGGGCGGCCGTCTGCGCCGGCCCCGCTGGCGGGATCCCCGGCTCCTCGTCGGTCTCGTGCTCGTCCTCGCCTCGATCGCCGGCGTGGTGGCGCTGGTCGCCTCCTCCCAGCGGACCGCCGCGTACTGGACGGCCGCGGAGGACCTGCCCCCGGGCACGCCCATCGCGGCCGGGGACCTGCGGCCCGTGGAGGTGAACCTCAGCGAGGCCGGCGAGCGGTACCTCAGCGCCGATGCTCCGGCGCCCGAGGGGCGGATGGTCTCCGGGACGGTCCGGGCCGGCGAGCTGCTGCCTGCGGCGGCACTGGTGGACGCGGACCCGGACGGCCGTCGTCCCGTCGGGGTGGCCCTGGACGAGCCGCTGCCGTCCGGCGTGGGCGTGGGGGACCGCGTGGACGTCTGGGTGGCCATGCCCGCGGAGGGAGGCCGCGGCCATGCGGACCCGGCCCGGCTGGCCGAGGCGCTCGAGATCTCCGAGGTCACGGCGGAGCAGAGTGGCTTCGGCGGCTCGGGCACCACCCGGGTGCAGCTGCTGGCACCGGAAGAGACCCTGCCGCGCATCGTGGACGCGAAGGTCAAGGACGCGCGGGTCACCCTCGTGCCGGCCCACGGGGTGCGCTGACCGTGCGCATCGCCCTGGCCACCACCGTCCAGCCGGGCCTGGACCACATCGGCCCGCTCGAGCGGCACCAGACGGACATCACGGTCCTCCGCCGGGCCGAAGACCTCGCCGAGCTGCTCGCGATCGCCCGCTCCGGTCTCGTGGACGCGGTCCTCGTAGCCGGGGACACCGAGTCCCTCACCGCCGCCTTCCTGGAGGAGACGGCCCGGCTGCCCCGACCCGTGGGCGTGGCGGCGCTCAGCGAGGTCCGTGCCGAGCGTCGTCGCCTCCGCGGCATGGGGGTGCCCTGCGTGCGCGCCGACGCCGACCCCGAGCAGATCGCCGCCGTCGTCGTGGAGTCCGCGAGCGCGGCCGCGGAGGGCCGCCGGCCGGCGACCTCGCACGGGGAGGACGCCGACCACGCCTTGGATCACGCCGAGGACCTCGACGACCTGCCGATCACCCTGGAGACGCTCGGCGCGGACGAGGTGCCCGGCCTCACGGACCCCTGGCGCGGCGCCGACGAGCCCGACGACGCCGGGCCGGGTGCCGCCCCCGCCGCGGCCACGCCCGACGGCGGCCCCGCCACGGCGGACGAGGGAGCCGACCCCGCACCCTCTCCGGAGGAGGGCGAACCGGCCGGACCCGCGCGGGAGTCCCTGGTGACCGTGGTGTGGGGCCCCACCGGCGCTCCGGGACGCACCACCGTCGCCGTGAACCTCGCCGCCGAGCACGCCGTGGCCGGCCGGAACACGCTGTTGATCGACCTGGACACGTACGGCCCCGCCGTCGGTGTGCACCTGGGGCTGACGGAGGAGTCGGCCGGCGTGGCGCGGGCCGTGCGGCGGGCCGACCACGGCCGGCTGGGCGCCGCCGACCTGGCGGCCGCGGGCGTCCGCGTCCGCGTCGCCGGCGCGGACCTGACGGTTCTGACGGGACTCACCCGCGTGGACCGGTGGCCCGAGCTGCGCCCCGCCGCCGTCTCCGCGCTGATCGCGGCCGCCAGGGAACACTGGGACCGCGTGGTCGTCGACGTCGGGTTCGGTCTCGAGCAGGACGAGGAGTTGTCCTTCGACGTGCCCGCCCCACAGCGCAACGGTGCGACCCTGGCGGCGCTCGCCGCGGCCGACGAGGTCATCGCGGTCGGCGGGCCGGACGCCGTCGCACTGCCCCGCCTGGTCCGCGGGGTCGAGGACCTGGCGGAGGCGGCCCCGGCGGCACGGCTGCGCGTCGTGGTCAACCGGCTCCGGCCCGCGGCCGCCGGCGTCGCCCCGCGAGGCCAGGTCGAGGCCGTCTGGAACCGCTACGCCTCGCCCGCCACGCCGCTGGAGGCGTTCCTGCCGTGGGACCCGGCCGCCGCGGACCCCGCGCTGCTCGCCGGCCAGGTGCTCGCCGAGGCCGCTCCGAACAGCCCGCTGCGTCGCGCCCTCGCCACGCTGGCCGGCGTCCCTGCCCGCCCCGCCCGCCGCGGACGGCACCGCGCACGGCCCTCGCAGACCATCGCCGCCGCGTCCTCCGACGACGCCCGCGACGCCACGGACCCGGGCCGCCCGGCACGTCGCCGTACCCTGATCCCATGGTCAGTTCGCTCGCGCAGGACCCCTTGACGTCGCACCCGGACATCGGAGACGAGGACCGCGCCTGGCTGCAGCGGCTCGTGGGGGACTGGCAGCTCGTGGCGGACCTGGCGCTCGCGGACCTCGTGCTCTGGTGCCCCGTGCCCCGCCGCGACGAGGCCGGAGGGTTCGTCGCGCTCGCCCAGGTCCGGCCCTTCACCGCTCCCACCCTCTTCCACCGCGACATCGTGGGCTCGCGCGCCCGCGCGGACCTGCGGGCCGTCGTCGGGCAGACGTGGCACGGCGGGGAGCGGGCCGAGGGGGCCGGCCCCGTCGAGGCCCCGGGAGGCACGCTGCAGGTGCGTCTGTGGCCGGTGGTCCGCGCCGGGAGGGTCATCGCGGTCGTCTCCGCGCACGCGGACCCGAACGGCCGGCCGGCGCGCTCGGTGATCGAGGAGAACTACAGCCGGACGGCCAGCACCCTGCTGGACATGATGCAGCACGGCCGCTGGCCGGCGCCCGAGGAGCCCTCCGGCCTCTGGGCGGGCGGCACGCCGCGGGTGGGGGACGGCCTCGTCGTGCTCGGGCCGGACTCGGTCGCCGAGTTCACCAGTCCCAACGCGGTCTCCGCCCTGCGCCGGCTGGGCATCGCCTCGACCCTCGAGGGGCACCGGCTCACCGACGTGCTGGCCAGCACCGAGGCCGCCCGCGTTCCCACCGACGAGGGGACGTGGGCGGTGCTCACCGGCCTGCGTGCCGGACGGCGGGAGGTGCAGTCCGGCGGGGCGTCCCTCACGGTGCGCTCCGTCCCCCTGCTCGGTCCGGACGGCTGGCAGGGGGCGCTGCTGCTGCTGCGCGACGTGACCGAGCTGCGCCGCCAGGAGCAGCGTCTGCTCACCAAGGACGCGACCATCCGCGAGATCCACCACCGCGTCAAGAACAACCTGCAGACCGTGGGATCGCTGCTGCGCATGCAGGCGCGGCGCACGTCCTCGCCCGAGGCGGAGCGTGCGCTGCGTCAGGCGATGCAGCGGGTGGACACGATCGCCCTCGTCCACCAGACGCTGAGCGAGGAGATCGAGGACCAGGTCCCCGTGGACGGTCTGCTGCAGCGGCAGTTCCGCCTGGCCGTCGAGGTGGCCGGGGACGGGCGGCCGCTGCAGGTCGCGGTCACGGGCGAGTTCGGTGAACTGCCCTCCCACGTGACCACGCCGCTGGCGCTGGTGCTCAATGAGCTGGCGGCCAACGCCGTCGAGCACGGCACGGCGCCGGGCGGTGGCTGCGTGGGCCTGCACGCCGACCGCGAGTCGACCCCCGCGGGAACGGTGCTGGTCGTGTCCGTGACGGACGGCGGCCCCGCCGCCCCCGACGGATGGGTGCCGGGGGAGTCTCCCCGCGCGGGCGAGGGATCGGGGCTCGGCCTGCGCATCGTGCACTCGCTCGTGGAGGGGGACCTGCGCGGCACCCTGCGCTGGGAGCGGTCCGACGACGGCGGCACGCGCGTCGTGCTGCGACTGCCCCTGACGTGAGCCCGGCCGGGCATGACGACGGCCCCGTCGACGAGGTCGACGGGGCCGGTGGTCCGGGTGGGTCAGGAGGCGCGGCGGGCGCGCGCCGCGCGGCGCTTCATGGCGCGCCGCTCGTCCTCGCTCATGCCGCCCCAGACGCCCGAGTCCTGGCCGGACTCCATGGCCCACTTCAGGCACGTGTCCACGACCTCACACGAACGGCACACCGCCTTGGCCTCCTCGATCTGCAGGAGGGCGGGGCCGGTGTTGCCCACGGGGAAGAACAGCTCCGGGTCCTTGTCCAGGCACGCTGCTTTACTGCGCCAATCCATCGGTCCGCTCACTTTCTGTCGGAAGAGCCGGAGCCCGCGGGCGCCGGTGGTCACGGCCTCCGCCGGCGGCGGGCGCGGGGGCCTGCGCGGACGACGCGCGGCACGACCGATACGGAGGGCGACCCTGGTCATTGCAACGGGGACCGCTTTCGTACGAACGCGGCCCCCGGAAATCTTTCGCGTGCCATCCTCGCACGGCCCTCACGAGTGAACAAGAGGTGAATGAGGTGCATCACCGCACCTCCCAGTGAGTCCTTGGTCACACCCATGCCCGGGGCGGCGCGTCGCCGCGGACCTGGCCCGCGCACCGCCCGGCGTACGGTGGGGGACACGTCCGTCCCCGCAGCCGTCCCGCAGGAGAGGCCCCATGGCACAGTCCCGCCGCCCCGACCCCGTCGCCCCGTCCGAGTCGTCGGGCGCCGACGCGACGACGGTCCCGCCCCGCCCCGGCCGGGGCCTGCCGGTGGCCGTCCTCGTGGTCGCCGCGGCGCTCGTGCTCGAGGCGGGCGCGCTCCTCTGGCTCGCCGTGGACGCGGTGGTGCATGCGGCGGACGGGGTGCTCCCGGCCGGCGCCCGCGTGATGCTGGTCGTCATCTACGCGCTGCTCACCCTGTGGATCCTTGCGACCGCCGTCGCCCTGCTGCGCGGTCGGGCGTGGAGCCGCGGCGCCGCCGTCGCGATCCAGCTCTTCGGTGTGCTCCTGTCGTCATGGCTCTTCAGCGTGGACGCCGCCGCTCTGGGTGGGCCGCTGCTCGCGGTCTCCGGCGTCGCGCTGCTCACCCTCTTCACGACGCCGGTCACCCGGCATCTCACCCCCGCCCCGGAGGCCTCGACGGACGCCTGAGCCCGGCTCCGACGACGACGGCGCGCCCCCGGTCGGGGGCGCGCCGTCGTCGTCATCGGGGGGCGTGGTCAGTTCACCGGGCCGGTGAACTTCTCGCCGGGGCCCTTGCCCGGGGCGTCCGGGAACGGGGAGGCCTCACGGAACGCCAGCTGCAGCGAGCGCAGGCCGTCGCGCAGCGGGCCGGCGTGCTGGCTGCCGATCTCGGGGGCCGCGGCCGTGACCAGCCCGGCGAGGGCCGTGATGAGCTTGCGGGCCTCGTCGAGATCGATGAGCTCGCGGGCGTCGGGGGAGTCGGCCAGGCCGCACTTGACGGCGGCGGCGGTCATCAGGTGCACGGCGGTGGTCGTGATGACCTCGACGGCGGGGACCTCGTGGATGTCGCGGATCTCGGCGGGGGCGTCCATGGGGGTGGCGTCCTGGGCCTGACGTTCGTCTGTCATGGTGGTAAGCTTCCCATAGACCACTCGTGGTCCGCGCACGTCCTCGTCATCCGGTGACCCCGGAGCAGGCGTGCACGGGCCAGGAGCAGCAAAGTGGAGGCCTCTCTCCCACCCGCGTCAGCAGGATGTCCGGTTCGCCCCGGGCCGAGTTGCCGGGTCGCCGGTCGGGACCGCCGCGTCGTGGCGCGCAGCCCGCACCGAGGGTCCCGTCCGACGGGATCGTGTCGAGGCCTCCGTCTGCGTCCGCGCAGGGGAGGCCTTCCTCGTTTCCGAGGGCCCCTCCGGTGGGCGCGGGGTCACCCGTCGTCTCACACAGAGGAGTACCACCATCAGCGATCCCCGCATCAACGAGCGTATCCGCGTTCCGGAAGTCCGCCTGGTCGGCCCGAACGGCGAACAGGTCGGCATCGTCCGCGTCGAGGACGCCCTCCGGCTCGCCGCCGAGGCGGACCTGGATCTCGTGGAGGTGGCCCCCACGGCCAAGCCTCCGGTGTGCAAGCTGATGGATTTCGGCAAGTACAAGTACGAGGCCGCGGTGAAGGCCCGTGAGTCGCGCAAGAACCAGGTGAACACGGTCCTCAAGGAGGTCCGCTTCCGCCTGAAGATCGACAAGCACGACTACGAGACCAAGACCGGCCACGCCAAGAAGTTCCTGAGCCAGGGCGACAAGGTCAAGGCCATCATCCAGTTCCGCGGCCGTGAGCAGCAGCGTCCCGAACTCGGCATCAAGCTGCTGCAGCAGTTCGCCGAGGACGTCGCCGAGCTGGGCACCGTCGAATCGCAGCCGCGCCAGGACGGCCGCAACATGGTGATGGTGGTCGGCCCGCTGCGCACCAAGGCCGATGCGCGGGCGGACCAGCGCAAGAACTCGGCCGAGAGCCACCGCGAGCGTCAGGGCGGCGGTTCGCGTCGCGACCAGGCCGCCCGCGAGGCCAAGGAGCGCGCCGCGCAGAAGGCGGCGTCCGACTCCGCCCCGGTGCGGAATTCGGTCGGGGACGCGTTCCCCGAGCAGCTGAAGGCCATGGCCGCCCGGACGCAGGAGAACGCCTCCGCGGCCCCGGCCGAGACGAAGCAGGCGCCGAAGACCCCGGCCCCGGCGGCTCCCCGCCCGGCCGCGGCCGCCCCGGCTGCGAAGCCGGCCTCCAGCGCCACGCCCGCATCGGCCCCGAAGCCGGCCGCGACGCCGAAGCCGCAGTCCTCGGCTGCGCCGGCTGCCACGCCGAAGTCGCGGTCCGCCGCCAAGCCGGCCGCGCCGTCGTCGGCTCCGAAGCCGGCGGCCAAGCCGATGCCGGCCCCGTCCAAGCCCGCCGCCCCCCGCGGCGGTGCCCCCAAGCCCGGTCCTCGGGCCTGACCCCCCGGGGTCGCCACAGACCAGCCCGGTCCGGACGGACCGGGGTGACCAGCACTGCCGTGCGCGCCGCGCACGGCAGCGATGAGTGAAGGAGAACGGCAGCCATGCCGAAGATGAAGACCCACAGCGGTGCCAAGAAGCGCTTCCGCGTGACCGGCTCCGGCAAGATCATGCGCCAGCAGGCGAACCGCCGCCACTACCTGGAGCACAAGTCCTCGCGCCTGACCCGCCGTCTCAAGGGCGACCAGCTCGTCTCCAAGGGCAGCATCAAGCAGATCAAGCGGATGCTCGGCATCTGACACCCCCCCCGGCCTCGCCGGAACCCCTTCCTCCTCGGCCGTGACGCGCCAGTGCGCGCCCCGGGGACCACACAGATTGGAGTACGCACGTGGCACGTGTGAAGCGGGCAGTGAACGCCCACAAGAAGCGTCGGACCATGCTGGAGCGCGCCTCCGGCTACCGCGGCCAGCGGTCTCGCCTGTACCGCAAGGCGAAGGAGCAGATGCTCCACTCGTTCACCTACAACTACCAGCATCGCCACAAGCGCAAGGGTGACTTCCGTCGCCTGTGGATCACCCGCATCAACGCGGCCGCCCGCGCCAACGGCATGACCTACAACCGCTTCATGCAGGGCCTCAAGCTGGCCGGCGTCGAGGTGGACCGCCGCATGCTGGCCGAGATCGCCGTCTCCGACGCCGCGACCTTCGCCGTGCTGGTGAAGACCGCCCGCGAGGCGCTGCCCGCAGACGTGAACGCCCCCGCCGCCTCCCGCTGAGCCGGCTCCGGGGCCTTGAGGGCCCCCACCACCACGTCCCAGGCGTGAGCACCACCGCCGACGGGGCGGGTCCTCCACCGAGGCCCGCCCCGTCGGCGTCTGCGCACCCGCAGCCGAGCCCCGACCAGGAAGACCCCATGACCCCGCACGCCGAGCCGATGACCCATCCCCGCGCCGAGCGCGTGCGCGCGGTGGCAGTCCTGGCGGGCCGCTCCGCCCGACGCCGGACGGGCACGTTCCTCGTCGAGGGGCCGCAGGCCTGCCGCGAGGCCTTGCGCGCCCACCTGGGGGAGGGGCCGGCGGGCGCGGCGCGGCAGTGGCCGGCCGGTCGCGTCCTCACCCAGGTCTACGTCTCCGCCGGGCTCGCCGACCGGGACTCGGAGCTGGCGGCCCTCGTGGAGCGGGTGGCCGCCGACGGGCCCGACGGCGGCGAGCGGGTGTTCGTGCGGGAGGCCTCGGACGAGGTCCTGACGGCCATGGCGGACGCGGTGACGGGCCAGGGCGTCGTGGCCGTGGCCCGCGTCCCGGATCAGCCCGCCCTGGAGGACGCGTTCGACGGTGCGGCGCTGGCGGCCGTGCTGTGCCGCGTGCAGGACCCGGGCAACGCGGGGACGGTGCTGCGCGCGGCGGACGCCGCGGGCGCGGACGCGGTGGTGCTCACCGCCGGATCGGTGGACCCGTTCAATCCGAAGGTGGTCCGCTCCACCGCCGGGTCCCTGTTCCACCTGCCCGTGCTCGCGGGGGTGCAGGCGGAGGACGTGGCGGTGGCTGCCCGGGCGGCGGGTCTACAGGTGTGGGCCGCCGACGGCCACGGGTCCGATCGACTGGACGCCCTGTCCCCGGCGTCGCTGGGGGCGCGCACCGCCTGGCTGTTCGGCAATGAGGCCCAGGGCCTGGACGAGGCGGAGCTGGCCCTGGCGGAGCGCCGGGTGGCCGTGCCCCTCTACGGCGCCGCGGAGTCCCTGAACGTGGGCACGGCGGCCACGGTGTGCCTCTACGCCTCGGCGATGGCCTCGCCGACCACGCGGGACTGAACGCACACGCCAGAAGGGGCGGGGATCCGTGAGGATCCCCGCCCCTTCTGGGGTCGACCCGGCGGGTGCCGGGTCAGCCGATGTCAGCTCAGACGCGGGTGCCGCGGCGGCTGGTGATGGCCTGCCAGATGAAGGCCACGATGACGCCGCCGATCACAGACCAGATGAGCGTCTGCCAGCTGAACGCGTCGCCGAGCCCTTCCCCGCCGAGCAGGGTGGAGATCCAGCCACCGAGAACGGCACCCAGGAGGCCCGTGATGAGGGCACCCAGCCAGCCGGAGCCCTGTCGCCCCGGAAGAATTAGGCGAGCGATGGCACCGGCGATGAGGCCGATAATGATCCAAGCGATGATGGTGAACATGCTGATGTTCCTTTCGAGTTGCGGATGATGACGTACGGAAAGGAACTTAGCAAAGCCGATTCCACCTGTGCCACCTCTGACGGCCCGCTACCCCTCGATCGCGAGGTCAGCCGCCCGTGGACCGAGCGCGCCGCACGCGATTCACACGGTGGCGGCGGAGGGGCCGTCGTGCGGGACGGCGCCGACGGCGGGGGTGCGTCGGACCAGCAGGAGCGCGAGGACGAGGCCGCCGAGGGCAATGGCGGCACCGATGAGCGGCGGGGTCCTCAGGGAGGCTCCGGCGCCGATCGCGGCCGCGCCGACCCAGGCCCCCATGGCGTTGGCCATGTTCAGTGCGGAGTGGTTCAGGGAGCCCGCCAACTGCGGCGCGGTGGGGGCGGAGTCCACCAGCAGCACCTGCAGGGACGGGGCGATCCCGGAGCCGCTGACGGCCACCAGGAAGAGGAAGACCACCATCACGGGCGCCCACTGCGCGGTCAGGCCGACGCCCAGAAGGAAGACAGCGCTGAGTGCGAAGCTCAGACGCAGCGTGCGCACCGGGTCGCGGTCCGTGAGGGCGCCGCCGACGAGCGTGCCGACGACCATGCCCACCCCGTAGAGGGCCAGGACGGCGGGCACCCACCGCTCATCGAGGCCGGACACCGTGGTCAGCAGGGGGGCGATGTAGGTGTAGAGGGCGAACATGCCGGCGAAGCCGAGGACGCCGACGGCCACCGTGGCCCACAGGCGCCCGGACGCCAGGCCGCGCAGCTCGCGGCGCACGGACGCCCCCTCGGGCGCCGGGACCGGCGGCACGAGCCATGCGGTGGCGGCCACGCACAGGGCCGCGCACGTCGCCACGATGACGAACATCCAGCGCCAGCCGGCGGCCTGCCCGAGCGCCGTCGCGCCCGGCACGCCCAGCACGTTGGCCACGGACAGCCCGGCCATCACCCACGCCACGGCCTGGCCGCGGCGGGCGGGCCCGGCGAGGTCCGCCGCGGCCAGGGCGGCCGCGGAGAAGTAGGCGCCGTGGGGCAGGCCCGACACGAACCGGGCCGCCATCATGCTCCCCATGTCCGGGGCGAGGAAGGCGGCCACGTGCCCCACGACGAACAGCAGCATCAGCACGATGCTCGTGACCCGCCGGTCGACGCGGGCGAAGGACGCGGCCAGCAGGGGAGCGCCGATCACGACGCCCAACGCGTACATGGAGATGAGCACGCCGCCGGCCTCGAGACCGATGCCGAGGTCGGCCACCGCCTGCGGCAGCAGGCCCATCATCGCGAACTCCGTGGTGCCGATCGCGAAGCTGCCCAGGGCCAGCGCGAGGATGGCCGGCAGCAGACGCACGCGCCGGCCGCCCAGCAGCGCGCCCGGGCCCGTCGGCGCGGTCGGCGGGATGGGCGGGTCCGGGCGCGTCGGACGCGGGGCGCGGGGGGAACGGTCGTGGGCGCCGTCGGCGGCGGGAGTGGGGGTGGGCACCGACCCAGCCTACGGACTCCGGTCTGCGGGGGCGGGGGCCTCGCTAGCCTGGGCTCATGACCTCCGCCACACCTGCTCGCCCCGTGCTCCCCGCCAGCCCGACGACGTCGCCCCGGGACGGTGCGCGACCGCGGCTGGTCGTGGGGCTCGCGCTGCTCGACGATGCGGCCGCGCCGACCCGCCTGCTGGCGGCCCGCCGCAGCGCGCCCGCCGCGCTGCGGGGACTCTGGGAGTTCCCCGGGGGCAAGGTCGAGCCGGGGGAGGGTGCCCAGGAGGCGCTGCTGCGGGAGTGTCGGGAGGAGCTCGGGGTCGCCGTGCGGCTCGGCCCCGAGGTGGCGGCGCCGGAGCCGGACGGGTGGGAGCTGGCCAACGGCGCCCGGATGCGGGTGTTCTGGGGCGTCCTGGCGGAGGAGGGGACGACACCCCGAGCCCTCCAGGACCACGACCTGCTGGCGTGGCTGCCGCTCGCCGGGCCGGGCGTGCGGCACCTGGACTGGATCCCGGCGGACCGGCCGATCGTGGCCGAGGTGCTCCGTGGCGCCGCCACGGCGTTCTCCGCGGGGCGCTGAGTCGACACGCGGCCGGCCGCGCCCCGCGGACCGGTCAGAACAGCGCGGGCTGCGCCGCCGGAGCGGAGGGCCGGGGTGCCGGGGTGCGCCGGGCCGTGGGACCGTCCTCGCGCCGGATGCCGTGGGCGCCGCCGCGGGCCAGGCCGTGCCGTGCGGCGGCCTCCCCGGCCACCCGGGTGAGCATGCGGCGGTACGACTCGGGCGCGTAGGCGGACCGGGCGTACATCTGCTCGTAGCCGCCCAGCAGATCCGGGTGCTCGCGGCGGATCCAGTCCAGGTACCACTCCTTCGCGCCCGGCCGCAGGTGCAGGGCGCCCGGCATGACGCGCGCCGCCCCGGCGTCCGCCAGCGCGCGCATGAGGGCGTCGATCTCGCGGTCCCCGTCCGTGAGCCACGGCAGCAGAGGCATGGCCATGACGGTGACGTCCGCACCCGCGGCGGCGAGCCGCTCGATCAGGCGCAGGCGTGCGGTCGGCGACGGTGTGCCCGGCTCGACCGCGGCGGCGATGGCGGGGTCGAGCATCGCCAGGGACAGCGAGACCTGCACGGGCACCTGGCGCGAGGCCGCCTGCAGCAGGGGCACATCCCGCGCGAGCAGGGTCCCCTTGGTCAGCACGGAGAACGGGGTGCCGGAATCCGCCAGGGCTCGGATGATCCCGGGCATCAGCGCGTAGCGGCCCTCGGCCCGCTGATACGGGTCCGTGTTGGTCCCCAACGCCACCGCCTCGCGGCCCCACGTGGGGCGGGCGAGCTCGGCGCGCAGCACCTCGGCGACGTTGACCTTCACGACGATCTGCCGGTCGAATTCGGCCCCGGCATCGAGCTCGAGGAAGGTGTGGGTGCTGCGGGCGTAGCAGTACCGGCAGGCGTGGGTGCAGCCGCGGTACGGGTTCACGGTCCAGCGGAACGGCATGGCCGAGGCAGACGGCACCGAGTTCAGCGCGGTCTTCGCGAGCACCTCATGGAAGGTGACCCCCGCGAACTCCGGGGTGGTGACACTCCGCTGCAGGTCCGAGAGCGGCAGCAGGGCGGCGGAGCCGGCCGGTGTGCCGGCCGTCGCCCGCTGGGCTCCGCCCTCGGACCGCAGGGTCTGCGCTTCCCATCGCATGGCCAGAAGTAGAACACATGTTCGAATCGACCCGCAAGCGTGTTCGAGTCCGGGCGTGGCGCGGGCGCCGAGACGCGCCTACCGTGGTCGCCATGACCTCCCGTGCACCCGCCCCGGCCGCCCGCGTCCTGCTCACGGGCTTCGAGCCCTTCGGCGGCGACGTCCACAACCCGTCGATCGCCGCCGCGCGGGACGCCGTGGGCATCCTGGCGGACCGGGGTGTGACGGCCGAGGCGGTCGAGCTGCCGTGCGCGTTCGGCGCGGCGGGGCCTGCCCTGACCGCGGCTCTCGACCGGGTCCGGCCGGAGGCGGCGATCGCCGTGGGGCTGGCCGGCGGCACGGCGGCCGTCCGGGTCGAGCGGGTGGCCGTGAACCTGCAGGACGCCCGGATCCCGGACAACGCGGGGGACCAGCCCGTGGACCGGCCCGTGCGCGCTGACGGGCCCGCGGCCCTGTTCGCCACCCTGCTCGCCAAGCGTGCCGTCTCCGCGATCCGGGCGGCCGGCGTCGCCGCGGAGCCGTCCCTGTCCGCGGGCGCATTCGTGTGCAACCACGTCATGTACTCGCTCCTCGACGCCCCCGGCACCGCCCGGGCCGCCGGCTTCCTCCACGTGCCGTGGGATACCGAGCACCGCCCGACGCCGGACACCCCGGCGCTGCCCGCGGCCGACCTGGCGCGCGCGGTGGCCGAGGCCGCCCTGACGGCGCTGGCCGGCGGCCCCGACCTCGAGGTCCCCGGCGGCACCCTGCACTGACCCCCGGACCCCGGGTCCGTGTCGGCGCGACCGCCCGTGCCCGTCAGCGGCGGCGCCGCAGGCCGCGGACCACGGGCCGCTCGACGTAGCCGCCCAGGGTCAGGCCCGCGCGTCGTTCGAAGACGTTGCGCGACGCCGGGTCCCCGGTCCGCCACGTCGACCACGCCGCCGCCAGCGCGTACGCCGGCAGGAAGGGCAGACCCAGCAGGAGGGCGTACTGGCCCGCATGGCCGGCCTCGTGCCGCCACAGCGCGGGCGTCATGCGCAGGCCGGGGCGGGTGAACACGACGTCGCCGACCGTGAACGCGGCCCCGCCCGGGAACCGGTGCGTCCAGCCGCGGGCCTCGATCAGCCCGTGCGGCCCGGGCCGCAGCGCGCAGCCGGCGACGACGGCGCCCACCAGCCCCAGCGGCGTCGCCAGGTTCAGCAGGTTCCACAGCCCGCGCGCCCGCACGTGCGCCGGAGGCGACGGCCGGGAGGGGGCCGCGGTCATGGCTGTGCCGCCGGATCGGCGTCCCCGGCGGGGGACCCGGACGCGGGGACGTCGAAGTAGAGCGGGGCATGGGCCGCGCAGCCCGGGTTGAACGGCGCCCCGCAGGCCGGGCACGCGGGATCGGCGGCGGCCTCGAGGGCGAGGTAGGCGGTCACGCTCAGCTCGGTGCGGCACACCCCGCACAGCACGTGCGGCCGGTCGAAGTCGCCGGCCGGCACCGGTACGGCCGGGTGGTCGGCGAGTTCCGCGTGGCAGCGGTGGCAGGACCAGTACGCGGGGCAGCAGGCGGAGCGCAGGGCGACGACGTCCCGCGCCGTGGCGTAATGGGCGCAGCGGGTCTGCGCGTCCAGGCCCACGCCCCGCAGCAGCGGGTCGGTGCCGTCGAGGGAGTCCGGGGCGGTCATGCGCCTCAGCCTAGGCCGAGCGCGTCCGGGGCGGACACTAGACTGACGGGCGTCCCACCGTCCCCCATGCGAAGGTCGTTGCCCTGATGACACCCAGCCCCGAGACCGGCGCGGAGCCCACCGCGCCCGTGGCGGAGATCTCCCCCGTGGACGCGGAGGCGGTGGAGGCCGCCGTGCAGGCCGCGCTCGCCGCGTACGAGGCCGCGGCGGACCTCGATGAGCTCAAGGCCGCCCGCCTGGCCCACACCGGCGACCGGGCCCCCCTGACTCTCGCGAACAAGGCGATCGGCGCCCTGCCCAAGGAGCGCAAGGCGGAGGCCGGCAAGCTCATGGGCGCCGCACGCGGCCGCCTGGGCAAGGCCCTGGCCGCCCGCACCGAGGTGCTCGAGGCGGAGCAGGCCGCGCGGATCCTGCGCGAGGAGACGGTGGATGTGACCACCGCGGTCCGTCGCCGCCGCGTCGGCGCCCGTCACCCGCTCTCGCTGACCATGGACCGCGTCTCGGAGATCTTCGTCGGCATGGGCTGGGAGATCGCGGAGGGCCCCGAGCTCGAGTCCGAGTGGTTCAACTTCGACTCCCTCAACTTCGCGCCGGACCATCCGGCCCGCGAGATGCAGGACACCTTCTTCGTGGCCCCGACCGAGGCCCACCTGCTGCTGCGCACCCACACCTCCCCGGTGCAGATGCGCTCCCTGCTCGAGCGGGGCGCCCCCACCTACGTGCTGTGCCCGGGTCGCACCTTCCGCACGGACGAGCTGGACGCCACGCACACCCCGGTGTTCCACCAGTTCGAGGGCCTGGCCGTGGACAAGGGCCTGACCATGGCCCACCTGCGCGGCACCCTCGAGTACTTCGCCCGCCAGATGTTCGGGGCCGAGGCGGCCATCCGCCTGCGCCCGAACTTCTTCCCGTTCACCGAGCCCAGCGCCGAGCTGGACATCTGGCACCCCGGCGCCAAGGGCGGGCCCCGATGGATCGAGTGGGGCGGCTGCGGCATGGTGCACCCGAATGTGCTGCGCGCCGCGGGCCTGGACCCGGAGGAGTACTCCGGGTTCGCGTTCGGCATGGGCGTGGAGCGCACGCTCATGTTCCGCAACGAGGTCCCGGACATGCACGACATGATCGAGGGCGACGTCCGCTTCTCCCAGCACTTCGGAATGGAGGTCTGATCCATGCGCATCCCCCTGGACTGGCTGCGGGAGTTCGTCCCCGTGCCCGCGGAGCACCGTGCCGAGGACGTGATGGCCGACCTCGTCCGCGTCGGCCTCGAGGAGGAGGACGTCCACCGTCCGGCCGCCGAGCTGCAGGGCCCGATCGTCGTCGGGCAGGTGCTCTCCAAGGAGCCCGAGCCGCAGAAGAACGGCAAGACCATCAACTGGTGCTCCGTGCGGGTGGTTCCCGAGGGCGCCGCCCAGCCGCTCACCGGCGAGGGCATCGAGCCCTCCGGCGTGCAGGGCATCGTGTGCGGCGCCCACAACTTCGAGGTCGGGGACAAGGTCGTCGTGACCCTGCCCGGCGCGGTGCTGCCCGGCGACTTCCGCATCAGCCCCCGCAAGACCTACGGGCACGTCTCGGCCGGGATGATCGCCTCCAGCACGGAGCTGGGCATGGGCGACGACGGCACGGACGGGATCATCGTGCTCGGCGACCTCGGGCTCGACCCCGAGCCGGGCACCGACGCCCGGGACGTCCTGGACCTGCACGGCGAGGCCGCCGAGATCAACGTGACGCCCGACCGCGGCTACGCGTTCTCGATGCGCGGCGTCGCGCGCGAGTACGCGCACGCCACCGGCGTGCCCTTCACGGACCCGGCCGCCGCCGTCCACCCGCCCGCGGCCGACGACGCCGGCCCGGCCGTCCGCATCGACGACGACGCGCCGATCCACGGCGAGCCCGGGGCCACCCGCTTCGTGGCCCGCACGGTCTCCGGCGTGGACGCGACCCGCCCGACCCCGCCGTGGCTGGCCGCGCGCCTGCGCCTGGCCGGCATCCGCACCATCTCCCTGCCGGTGGACATCTCCAACTACGTCATGTGGGAGCTGGGCCAGCCCCTGCACTTCTACGACGCGGACACGCTCTCCGGCGAGATCGTGGTGCGCCGCGCGCGGGCCGGAGAGACTCTGACCACCCTCGACGGCAAGGAGCGCGAGCTCGACGCGGAGGACCTGCTCATCACGGACGACTCCGGCCCCATCGGCCTGGCGGGCGTCATGGGCGGGGCCGCCACCGAGGTCACGGACGCCACCACCACGATCGTGGTCGAGTCCGCGAACTTCGACCCCGTGTCGATCGCGCGTACGCGGCGCCGGCACCGCCTGCCCTCGGAGGCGTCGAAGCGCAACGAGCGCGGCGTCGACTGGGAGATCGCCGACGAGGCGGCCGAGCGGGCCGTCCAGATGCTCGTCGAGCTCGCCGGCGGCACCGCCGAGCCCGGGGTCACCGACGTCGGGACGCGGCCGCAGCCGGCCGTCGTCGAGATGGCCGCCGACTTCCCCTCCGCCCTGGTGGGCGTGGCGTACACGACCGACGAGGTCGTGGTGACGCTGGGGGCCCTGGGGGCCGAGGTGACCGTCGCCGAGGCCGCCGCCGACGTCGCCCCGCGGCTGACCGTGACCGCGCCGTCGTGGCGCACGGACCTGCGCATCCCCGAGGACCTCGCCGAGGAGGTCGCGCGCCTGCGCGGCTACGACGCGATCCCCTCCGTGGTGCCCGTGGCCCCGCCGGGCCGCGGCTTCACCCGCCGCCAGGCCCAGCGTCGCCGCGTGTCGGCCGCGCTCGCGGCCGCGGGACTCACCGAGGTGCTCGCCTACCCGTTCGTCTCCGAGGAGCAGAACCGGCGTTTCGGGGCGGACTCGGACGCGCAGGGCCAGGCCCTGGCGATGGTGGCCCTGGCCAATCCGATCGCCTCCCAGTACCGGTACCTGCGCCTGTCGCTGCTGCCGGGCCTCGTCGAGACCGCGCGCCGCAACCTCGGACGCGGCTTCCGCGATCTGGCGCTGTACGAGATGGGGCTGGTCTTCCTGCCCGGCGCGCAGCTGGGCTCGGCGACGATCCCCCCGCGCGCGGTCCACCCCTCCGCCGAGGTCCTCGCCGACCTCGAGGCCGGCATCCCCGCTCAGCCGTGGCACGTGGCCGGTCTGTACGCCGGGCACGACTCGGCGCCCGGGCCGGACCACGACCCCCGCCCGGTGGACTGGCAGGACGCGATCGCCGGGGCCCTCGACGTGGCCGACGTCCTCGGCGTCGAGCTGACCGTCCGGCAGGGCCGGCACCACGCGTTCCACCCGGGCCGGGTGGCCGAGCTCGTCGTCGTGACCGAGCACGGGGACCGGGTGGTGGGCGTCGCCGGCGAGCTGCACCCGCAGTGGCTCGAGGCCGAGGACCTGCCCGCCCGCACGAGCGTGTGGGAGCTGGACCTGGACGCGCTGTGCGCCGCGGCCCCCGAGATCGTGGTCGCCGCACCGCTGTCCACGTTCCCCGTGAGCACGCAGGACGTGGCGCTCGTGGTGGACGAGGCCGTCGTGGCCGGGGACGTGCGCGCGACCCTCGCCGAGGGTGCCGGGGAGCTGCTCGAGGCCGTCGAGCTGTTCGACGTCTACCGGGGCGCGGGCGTGCCGGAGGGGCGGAAGTCCCTCGCGTTCTCCCTGCGCTTCCGCGCCCCTGACCGCACGCTCACCGCGGAGGAGGTCTCCGAGGCCCGCGCCGCGGCCACCGCGCTCGCGGCGCAGCGGCACGGGGCGGTCCAGCGCTGACCGTGTCCGTCGCGACCGGCCCGTGGGGCCTGACCTCGGCCGTCCCCGCCTCGGCGGGGGCGGCCGACGCCGTCTCCGCGCTGCTCGGTCAGGTGCGCACCGCCCTGACGGCGGCCTGGGGCGTGCCGGTGGGGCCGCTCGGGCTCCGGCACGCCTGCCCGCGCTGCGGCTCGGCCGCGCACGGCGTCCCCGCGCTGACCGGCCTGCCCCCCGGCCGGGTCGCCCTCGTCTCGTTCACGCGCGTCCGGATGCCCGGCACTGAGGACCGGGCTCGGATCGGGGCGTGGTGGGCGCCGGCACGGCCCGCCGACGGGCTCGGCCTCGGGGTGGACGTCGAGCGGGCGGACGCCGCGGCCTTCGCGGACGAGGACGGCCTGGGCGGGGTGGGCTTCTCGACGGCGGAGCGCGCCCGGGTGCGGGAGCTTCCCGCCCCCGAGAGGCCCGCCGCGCGGGCCCGGCTGTGGACGCGGAAGGAGGCGCTCGTGAAGGCCGCCGGCACCGGCTTCACGGGCGACCCCGCCGCCGTCGACGCACTGACCGTGCCGGCCGACGTCGTGCTGGTGGACCTCACCGACCGGCTGCCGGGCGGTCTCCTCGGGGCGCTGGCGCTGCGGGGCCGCTGAGTCGACCGCGCGGGCGCCTCAGCCCGGGAACGGCGGCAGCTCGGGCCGCAGCGTCCACGCGTCGAAGAGCTCGTCCACCTGCGCTCGGCTCACCCCGGCGTGCGGGGCCCACGCGTGCACGTGCGTGCGCAGCCCCAGGGAGTCGACGGTGCCGAACCGGTGCTCCCGCACCCAGGCGCGCAGCATGGAGCCGAAGAGGTCCGTGCCCAGCAGGTGCCGCAGCGCCTCCACGGTGAGCGCGCCGCGCTTGTACACCCAGTCCTCGAATATCTCCTCCGGCCCGGGCTCGGCCAGCGCCTGCTCCACCGGGTGCGCGGCCAGCTTCTGCCAGGCCCGCCGCGCCATCGAGGTGATGCTGGACCGCCCCGAGGCCTCGGCCCACAGCCACTCGGACCAGCAGGCGAAGCCCTCGTGCAGCCACAGGTCGGACCAGCGGCCCAGGGTCACGGCGTTGCCGAACCACTGGTGGGACATCTCGTGGGCGATCAGCCGCTCGGACTCCCACGAGCCGTCCAGGTGGTTGGTGCCGAACAGCGACATGCTCGCGGCCTCGAGCGGGATCTCGAGCTCCTCGTCGGCCACGACCGCGGTGTAGTCCTCGAATGGGTATGGCCCGTAGGCGTCGATGAACGTGGCCATCATGGCCGGCTGGGGGGCAAGGGCCCGGAGGGCCCGCTGCTCGGTCCGCGGGGAGACCACGAGGCGCAGCGGCGGCAGGCCCTCGGCGGGAGGGGCGGCGTCCACGAGCCGGTAGCGGCCGATCTGCACGCTGAGCAGGTAGGCGGGCACGGGCTGGTCGAGCCGCCACCGCCACGTGACCCGCGAGCCGCGCGTGCGCACGGGCGCGCCCACGCCGTTGGCGACGGGCAGGTAGCCCGCGTCGCAGGTGAGGGTGATCTCCGCCGTCGAGCGGGAGGTGGGGGAGTCCACGCACGGCAGCCACGTGGAGGCGCCGTGGGGCTGCCCGGCCACGAGCACGCCGTCCGTGAGCTCCTCCCAGCCGATCGTGCCCCACGGGCTGCGCCGCAGCGTGGGCGTGCCCGCGTAGACCACGGTCAGCTCCACGAGCGTGCCCTCCGGCCGGCTCTCGTCCAGGTCGACGACGAGGCGGCTCGGGGCGCGGCCCGGCTGGGTGAACGAGGAGGCGACGGCGCGGCCGTCGACGACGGCGTCCACCCGGGACACGCGCAGCCGGTACAGGTCCAGCTCGATGCGGCGGCTCTGCTTCGTCAGGCGCACGCGCAGGACGGCGGTGCCGGAGACCCGGTTCGCGGCCAGGCGCACGTCGAGGTCCAGCGCGATGTGCTCGACGGTGGCGGCGTCGGTGCCGACGCCCGGGACGTAGGGATCGGTGCTCATGCTTCCTCTCGGGAGGGGGTGGCTGCGGCGGGGTCGCCGTCGGGACGACGCCACGGGGAGACCGGGTTGCCGAGCCACCACGTGCCGGCGGGCAGCTCCTCGCCGCGCATCACGAGGGACCCGGCGCCGACGGTGGTGCCGCGGCCCAGGCGAGCGGCGGGCAGCACCACGGAGTGGGGGCCGAGGGTGGCGCCGTCCTCCAGCACGACGGCGTCCAGGGACATCACGCGGTCGTGGAACAGGTGGGTCTGGACGACGCAGCCGCGGTTCACGGTGGCGCCGTCGCCGAGCTCCACGAGGTCGGCCTCGGGCAGCCAGTAGGACTCGACCCAGGCGCCGTGGCCGATGCGGGCGCCCATCGCGCGCAGGAACCAGACCAGGGCGGGGGTGCCGGCCGCGGCCCGGCTGAACCACGGGGCGGCGAGGAACTCGGTGAAGGTGTCCGCGACCTCGTTGCGCCAGATGAACGAGGACCACAGCGGGTGCTCGCCCGCGCGGATCCGGCCGACGAAGACCCGCTTGGCGAGCACGGTCAGGCCCGCCGCGACCGCGCCGGCCGCGAGCAGGACGACGCCGCCCAGGATGAAGGCCAGCGCCCACGTGCCGACCGCGATGAGGGCGGCCAGCGTCGCGCCGACGGCGATGGACAGGGCCACGTGCAGCCACACCGGGATCGCGCGCAGCAGCTCCCAGGCGGTGCGGGCGGCCTTGAGTCGGGTCGGCGGGTCGTAGGTGAGGGAGGCGTCCGCGGTGACCTCGTTGCGGCGCAGGCGCACGGGCGGGGAGCCCATCCAGGACGTGCCCGCCTTGGTCTTGGCCGGGGTGGTGGACAGCACCGCCACGAGCGAGTCGCGGCGCAGGGTGCGGCCGCCGGGCACCATGCCGGAGTTGCCCACGAACGAGCGCTTGCCGACCTTCGCGGGGGCCACGTGCATCCACCCGCCGTCGAGGGAGTAGGAGGAGACCATCGTGTCGTCGGCGAGGAACGCGCCGTCGCCCACGCGGGTCATGCACGGCACGAGCACCACGGTGGAGGCCTCGACGCCGCGGCCCACCTCAGCGCCCAGCAGGCGCAGCCACGTCGGCGTGAAGCGGGAGGCGTAGATCGGGAAGAGCTGGTCGCGGGCGGCGTCGAGGACGCGCTCGGTGGCCCACACCTGCCAGCCGACCCGGGAGCGCACGGGGTGGTGCCCCTCCGTGATGCCGAGCGCGAGCAGGCGCACGGTGACGAGCACGAGCAGCATCTGGGTCAGGAACCACACGCCGGCCACCAGGGGGCTCGCGGCCAGCAGCCGCGCCGCGGTGGTCCCGACGGCGGCCAGCGGCCCCGCCTCCGGGGCCGGCGGCCACCAGGTCAGCGACCACGCGGCCACCGCGGCCGCCGCGGCGGCGGAGACGAGCGGAAGGAGGGAGATGAGGGTCGAGAGGACGGTCGCCATCAGGCGCCAGCCCCGGGTCTCCCGCGGCGCCTCGGCGGGGCCGCGGGACTTCACCTTGCCCACCTTGACGGCGGGGGAGCCGGCGTGGCGCTGGCCGCCGCGCACCCGCCCGGCGACGGTGGACCCGGCCTCGACGTGCGCCCCGGAGCCGACCTGGGCGCCCGGCAGGAGCGTGGAGCGGGCGCCCACGACGGCGTCCGCGCCGATGCGCACCTCGCCGAGCCGGACGACGTCGCCGTCGACCCAGTAGCCGGACAGGTCCACCTCGGGCTCGATCGCGGCGCCCTCCTCGACCGTGAGCATGCCGGTGACCGGTGGCACGGTGTGCATGTCCACGTCCTTGCCGATCCGGTTGCCCAGCAGTCGCGCGTAGGCGGGCACCCACGTGGCGCCGGCCAGCGAGTAGGGGTCCACGAGGTCGCTGATCTGCTGGGCGAGCCACAGGCGCAGGTGGACGCGGCCGCCGCGCGGGTAGGACCCGGGGCTCACGCCGCGCAGCAGCAGCCGGGCGATCGCGGCGGTGAGCAGCATGCGGCCGGGCACGGTGACCACCAGCAGGCCGGCCACGATCAGCACCCACCACGGCACGGTGGGCAGCCCGGGCGCCAGCCCGGAGAGCGTCAGCAGGTTCAGGGCCAGGCCGGTCCACACGCCCAGGCGCAGGGCGGGCAGGACGAAGACCGGCAGCCCCACGAGGGTCTGGACCCACTGGGTGCGGTGACGGGTGCGGTCGACGTGCCGGTCGTGCACCTCGATGCCGCGGGGGCCGTCCTCGCCCACGACGGCGGCCACGAGGGCCCCGGCGGTGGGGTTGCGGTAGACGTCCTGGACGGTCACGGCCGGGTGGCGCAGGCGCAGGCGGGCCACGAGCTGGGCCGCGGCGAGCGAGCCGCCGCCGGCCTCGAAGAAGTCCGTGTCGGCGTCCTGGGGGGGCGCGCCGAGCACGTCCGCCCACTGGCGCAGCACCCAGCCGTCGGCGGTGTCCTCGTCCGGCTGGGGTGCGTCCTCGTCCACCTCGGCGCCGGGCAGGGGCCACGGCAGCGCATGGCGGTCCACCTTGCCGGAGGTCTTCGTGGGCAGGGAGTCCACGACGGCCAGTCGGGGCACGAGGGCGGCCGGCAGCTCCGCCGCGAGGTGCTCGCGGGCCATGTGCAGGTCGAGCTCGGCCTCGGGGTCCGCGGGCACGAGGTAGCCGACGAGGATCTGGTGGCCCGCCGGGGTGGTCTGCACGGCCGCGGCGCCGCCGTGGACGCCGGGCAGGGCCTGGAGGGCCGCGTCCACCTCGCCGAGCTCGATGCGGCGGCCGCCGAGCTTGACCTGGTCGTCGGCGCGGCCGACGAACAGCAGGCCCTCCGGCTCGAAGACCACGAGGTCGCCGGAGCGGTAGGCGCGCTCCCAGCCGAGGGAGGGCATGGGGGCGTACTTCTCGGCGTCCTTGGCCGGGTCGAGGTAGTGGGCCAGGCCGACGCCGCCGATGATCAGCTCACCCGTCTCGCCCTCGGCCACGGGCAGCGTGGTCTGCGGGTCGACGACGGCCAGGTCCCAGCCGTCCAGGGGCAGGCCGATGCGGACCGGGCCGAGACCGGTGAGCGGGGCCGCGCACGCGACGACGGTGGCCTCCGTGGGGCCGTAGGTGTTCCAGACCTCGCGGCCGTCCTCCGCCAGGCGCGCGGCGAGCTCGGGCGGGCAGGCCTCGCCGCCGAAGATCAGCAGCCGGACGTTGTCCATGGCCTCGGTGGGCCACATCGCGGCGAGGGTCGGCACGGTGGACACGGCGGTGATGCGCCGCTCGGCGAGCCACGGGCCGAGGTCCATGCCGGAGCGCACGAGCGAGCGGGGGGCCGGGACCAGGCACGCGCCGTGACGCCAGGCGAGCCACATCTCCTCGCACGAGGCGTCGAACGCGACGGACAGCCCCGCCAGCACGCGGTCGCCCGGGGCGAGCGGATCGTCCGCCAGGAAGATCCGGGCCTCGGCGTCCACGAAGGCCGCGGCCGAGCGGTGGCTCACCGCCACGCCCTTGGGGGTGCCCGTCGAGCCCGAGGTGAAGATGATCCACGCGTCGTCCTCGAGCCCGGGGGCGCGGGCCTCGGCGGCCGGGTCCACGGTGTGCTCGGGGTGCGGGGCATAGACCCGCTCGTCGGTGAGGACGCCGGCCACCTTCGCCTCGCCGAACACGAGGCGGGCGCGCTCCTCGGGATCGTCCGCGTCCACGGGGACGTAGGCCGCGCCGGCGGCGAGCACGCCGAGGATCGAGACGTACAGCGCGGCCGTGCCCGAGGCGATCCGGACGCCGACCCGGTCTCCCGCCCGCACGCCGGCGGTCCACAGGTGGCGGGCGGTCTCGTCGACGCGCTCCCGCAGCTCCGCGTACGTCAGCGGCTCGACGCCGTCGTCCAGGGCGGTCGCGTCCGGGTGCTCGCGCGCCGTGGCGTCGAAGATCTCGACGAGCGTCCGGGCGGGCGGGGTGCGCTCGGAGCCGGGCAGCTGCGCCCGATGCGGCGCGGCCGTGGGGTCGAGGGGGACGGGGGGCGGGGTGGGCGCGGCGGACGAAAGGGACACGGGGCCTCCGGAGGATCTGAGCGGCGAACCGAGGGTCGGACGCGGACCAGGCCGCAGCGGGACATTCTATGCCTCACCCGTGGTCGCGTGGGGCGCCTGGACGGCACCGGGCGGGTCCGGCTCAGGACAGGGTGAGCACCACCTTGCCCGTCGTCGACCGGGACTCGAGGGCGGCGTGCGCGGCGGCCGCGTCCGCCAGGGGGAAGCGCTCGCCGATCCGGACGTCGAGCTCGCCGGAGGCCCACGCCCCGAACACCTCTCCACCACGCCAGCGGGTCTCCTCGCCCGTGCGCGTGTAGTGCACCAGCGAGGGCCGGGTGACGTACAGCGCGCCGGCCGCGTTGAGCCGCTGCAGGTCGAAGGGGGGCACCTGCCCGGAGGCCCCGCCGAAGAGCACGAGCGTGCCGCGCACGCGCAGCACCTCGAGCGAGGTGTCGAAGGTGTCCTTCCCCACGCCGTCGTACACGGCGTGCGCGCCCTCGCCGTCGGTCAGCTCCGCCACCGTGGCGGCGAGGTCCGGATAGTCCACCGCGGCGACGGCGCCCGCGCCCCGGGACAGCTCCCGCTTCTCCTCCGTGGACGCCGTGGTGACCACGCGGGCGCCGCGGGCCGTCGCGAGCTGGGTGAGCAGGAGCCCCACTCCGCCGGCACCGGCCGTCACGACCACCGTGTGGCCCTCCTCCACCGGGAAGGTGGACCGGCAGAGGTAGTGGGCCGTCATGCCCTGCAGCGGAAGGGCGGCGGCCTCGGCCAGGTCGATGCCCTCCGGGACGGTGAGGAGACGATCCGCGGGGGCGGTGAAGTGCTCGGCGTACGCACCGGTGGCCGTCGCGGTGGCGACACGGGCCCCCAGGAGCGCGGCGTCCACGCCCTCGCCGAGCGCGACGACCTCGCCGGAGCCCTCGGTGCCGGGGGTGAAGGGCAGGTCCATCGTGTAGACCCCGGAGCGCTGGTACGTCTCGATGAAGTTCAGGCCCGCCGCGGCGGTGCGCACCAGCACGTGCCCCGGCGCGGGGGAGGGCACCTCCGTCTCGGTCCACTGCAGGACCTCGGGGCCGCCCGTGGCGGACACGACGACGGCGTGGTGGGTGCGGGGGACGGCGGGGGTGTTCGCAGTGGTCATGGCCCCACTCTAGGAGCGGGCCGGACCATCCGGCCCGGCCCGGGGGGCCCGAAGCGCCGCATAGATATTCGGTGCAGCGCATATCTGCGCTAGCATGAAGCCATGACCCACACCGTCGCCGTCTCCGGAGCCAGCGGCTACGCCGGGGGGGAGGCCCTGCGCCTGCTCGCCGGCCACCCGTCCGTCACCGTCGGAGCCATCACGGCCCACTCGAACGCGGGGGAGCGCCTCGGCGCTCTCCAGCCGCACCTGCACGCCCTGGCGGACCGCGTCCTCGCCGAGACCACCGCGGAGGTCCTCGCCGGCCACGACGTCGTGATCCTCGCGCTGCCCCACGGGGCCTCCGGGGCGCTCGCGGCCGAGATCGCCGAGCGATCCCCGGACACCCTGGTGATCGACGCGGGCGCCGACCACCGCCTCGAGTCCGCCGCAGACTGGGAGGCCTTCTACGGCACCGCGCACGCCGGGACCTGGCCCTACGGCCTGCCCGAGCTGCCCGGTCAGCGCGAGCGACTCGCCGGCACCCGCCGCATCGCCGTCCCCGGGTGCTACCCGACCACCTCGATCCTCGCCCTCGCGCCCGGCTTCGCCGCGGGGCTGCTCGAGCCGCAGGACGTGGTGATCGTCGCCGCCTCGGGCACCTCCGGGGCGGGCAAGGCGCTCAAGCCGCACCTGCTCGGCGCCGAGGTCCTGGGCGGGATGAGCCCGTACGGCGTCGGTGGCGGGCACCGGCACACCCCGGAGATCGAGCAGGGCCTGGCCCAGGCGGCCGGCGAGCCGGTCCGCGTCTCCTTCACGCCCACGCTCGCGCCGATGTCGCGCGGCATCCTCGCGACGGCCACGGCGCGGCTGCGCCCCGGCGTCGCCGCCGCGGACGTGCGCGCCGCATGGGCCGCGGCCTACGGCGGCGAACGCTTCGTGCACCTGCTGCCCGAGGGGCAGTGGCCCACCACGAAGGCGGTCCTCGGCTCCAACCACGTGCAGCTGCAGCTCGCCGTGGATGAGCGGGCCGGCCGCGTGATCGTCTGCGCGGTGCTCGACAACCTCACCAAGGGCACGGCCGGCGGCGCCGTGCAGTCCATGAACATCGCCCTGGGCCTGCCGGAGCACGCGGGGCTCGAGCAGCAGGGGGTCGCGCCGTGAGCGTCACCGCAGCACAGGGGTTCCGGGCGGCCGGTGTCACCGCGGGGCTGAAGGCCTCGGGCACGCCCGACGTCGCCGTCGTCGTCAACCAGGGCCCGCGTGACGCGGCGGCCGCCGTCCTCACCGAGAACCGGGTGGCGGCCGCCCCCGTGGTCTGGACCCGCCGCGCCGTGCGGGACGGCCGCGCGACCGCGGTCGTCCTGAACTCCGGCGGGGCCAACGCGGCCACCGGCGCCGAGGGCCTCGAGGACGCCCGTCGCACCGCCGAGCACGCGGCCGCCGCCCTCGGGACCGCCGCCGACGACGTGCTCGTCTGCTCGACCGGCCTCATCGGCGAGCGCCTGCCGATGGACACGCTCACCGCGGGCGTGTCCGAGGCGGTCGCCGCCCTGAGCCCGGACGGCGGTGAGGACGCCGCCGTCGCGATCAAGACCACGGACACCGTGGCCAAGACCGCCGTGGCCCGCGGCGAGGGCTTCACCGTGGGCGGCATGGCCAAGGGCGCGGGCATGCTGGCACCCGGCATGGCCACCATGCTCAGCGTCATCACCACGGACGCCGACGTCCCCGCCCCCGCCCTCGACGCGGCACTGCGCGAGGCCGTGCGCGCCACCTTCAACCGGGTCGACTCGGACGGGTGCATGTCCACCAATGACACCGTGATCCTGCTGGCCTCGGGTGCGTCCGGGACCGCGCCCGAGCCCGCGGCGTTCGCCGCGGCCCTCCACGAGGTCTGCGCGGACCTGTCCCGCCAGCTCGTCGCCGACGCCGAGGGCGCCCGGCACGACATCGCCGTGCGCGTGGTCCACGCCGAGACCGAGGAGGCGGCCGAGGCCGTCGCGCGCGCCGTCGGCCGCTCCAACCTGTTCAAGACCGCGATCTTCGGCCAGGACCCGAACTGGGGACGCGTGATCGCCGCCGTCGGCACGGTCCCGGAGTCGGTCGCCGCCTTCGACCCGCACGCCCTCGACGTGCGCTTCAACGGCGTCCAGGTGTGCCGCGCCTCCGGCGTGGGGGAGGACCGCTCCCGCGTGGACCTCTCGGCCCGCGAGGTGCGCGTCGAGGTCGACCTGCACGCCGGCGACGCCGAGGCCACGGTCTGGACCAACGACCTGACGCACGACTACGTCCACGAGAACTCCGCCTATTCCACGTGAGGACCCTCAGCATGAGCCCGCACACCGACCCGGCCACGGCGGCCGCACCCGTCCTGTCCACCGCGGACCGGCTCGACCGCGCCGAGTCCAAGGCGGAGGTCCTCGTCGAGGCCCTGCCCTGGATCCGGCGGTTCGCCGGAACCGTCATGGTCGTCAAGTACGGCGGCAACGCCATGGTGTCGGAGGAGCTGCGCCGGGCGTTCGCCGAGGACATCGTGTTCCTGCACCACGTGGGGGTCCACCCCGTGGTGGTGCACGGCGGCGGCCCGCAGATCAACGCGATGCTCGACCGCCTCGGCATCGCGTCCGAGTTCCGCGGCGGCCTGCGCGTGACCACCGAGGAGGCCATGGACGTGGTCCGCATGGTGCTCACGGGACAGGTGGGCCGCGAGCTGGTCGGCCTCGTGAACTCCCACGGCCCGTACGCCGTCGGCTTCTCCGGCGAGGACGCGGGGCTGCTGCGCGCCCGCCGCACGGGCGCCGTCGTCGACGGGCAGGAGGTGGACCTCGGCCTCGTGGGCGAGGTCACCGGCGTCGACCCGACCGCGATCCTCGACGTGATCGAGGCCGGGCGGATCCCCGTGGTCTCGTCGGTCGCCCCCGAGATCGACGACGACGGCGAGCCCACCGGGCAGGTCCTCAACGTCAATGCGGACACCGCCGCCGCGGCCCTGGCCGCCGCCCTCGGCGCCGCGAAGCTCGTGCTGCTCACCGACGTCGAGGGCCTCTACGCCGACTGGCCGGACCGGGACTCCCTCATCAGCTCGCTCACCGCCGCCCAGCTGCGTGCGCTGCTGCCCTCCCTGGCCTCCGGGATGATCCCGAAGATGGCCGCGTGCCTGGCGGCCGTGGACGCCGGCGTGCAGCGCGCCCACGTCGTGGACGGCCGCCGCCCCCACTCGATGCTGCTGGAGGTCTTCACCTCCGCGGGCGTCGGCACCCAGGTGGTGCCCGACGCCGAGCCCACCGCCCCGACCACCCCCGAGGAGGACGCATGAGCACCGACCAGTCCGCGCTGCTGGAGCGCTACCACGCCGCCCTGACCGGAGTCTTCGGCCGCCCCACCCGCGTCCTCGTGCGCGGCGAGGGGGTCCACGTGTGGGACGCCGACGGCCGGCGCTACACGGACCTGCTGGCCGGCATCGCCGTCAACGCGCTCGGCCACGGCCACCCGGCGCTGGTGCGGGCCGTGTCCGAGCAGATCGCCACACTCGGCCACGTGTCCAACCTCTTCACCTCCGAGCCGCAGATCCGCCTGGCCGAGCGCCTGCTGGAGCTGGCCGGCGCGCCCGCGGGCTCCACCGTGTTCTTCGCGAACTCCGGCACGGAGGCCAACGAGGCCGCGTTCAAGCTCGCCCGCCGCCACGGTGCGGAGGACCCGTCCGGCCGCCGGACGCGGGTGATCGCTCTCGAGCGGGCCTTCCACGGCCGCACGATGGGCGCCCTCGCGCTCACGCACAAGGAGGCCTACCGGGCGCCCTTCGAGCCGCTGCCCGGCGGCGTGGAGCACGTGCCGGGCGGGGACGCCGAAGCCCTGCGGGCGGCCCTGGCCCCGGACGACGACGGCGCCACCGTCGCCGCCGTCATCCTCGAGCCGGTCCAGGGCGAGGCCGGCGTGCACGGCTGGCCGGCCGGCTACCTGGCCGAGGTGCGGGCCGCGACCCGCGAGGCCGGCGCCCTGATGATCCTCGACGAGGTGCAGTCCGGCGTGGGCCGTACCGGCACGTGGTTCGGCTTCCAGAATCCGGCGGTCACCGGTGCGGCCGAGCCGGTGGTGCCCGACGCCTTCACCCTGGCGAAGGGACTGGGAGGCGGCGTGCCGATCGGGGCGCTCGTGTGCGTCGGCCCCGCCGTCTCGGGACTGCTCACCGCCGGCCAGCACGGCACCACGTTCGGCGGCAACCCCCTGGCCACCGCCGCGGGCCTGGCCGTGCTCCAGACCGTCGAGGACGAGGGCCTGCTCGGCCACGTCCGCGCCGCGGGTGAGGCCGTGGCCGCCCTGCTGGAGGACCTGCCCGAGGTGGCCGCGGTGCGCGGCCACGGCCTGTGGATCGGCGTCGATCTGGCCGACCCCGCGGGACCGGCCCCGGCCGGCGGGCTGGCCCCCGCCGTCGTCGCCGCCGGCCTCGAGGCGGGCTGGATCCTCAATGCCACCGGCCCCTCCACCCTGCGCCTGGCCCCGCCGCTGACCGTGCCCGTGGCCGAGCTCGAGCGCTTCGCCGCGGCCCTGCCCGGGCTCGTGGCCGCCGCCCTGACCCCCGCCGAAGGAGACCGCCCATGACCCCCACTGCCGCCGTCCGCCACTTCCTGGTGGACACGGACCTCACCCCGGCCGAGCAGGCCGAGGTGCTCGACCTCGCCGCCCAGATGAAGGCCGACCGGTTCCGGCACCGCCCGCTGGCCGGGCCCCGGACCGGCATCGTGTTCTTCGACAAGACCTCCACGCGCACCCGCGTCTCGTTCGCCGCGGGCATCGCCGAGCTCGGCGGGACGCCGTTGATCGTGAACCCGGGGGAGTCGCAGCTGGGCCACAAGGAGTCCGTGGCCGACACGGCCCGCGTGCTGGAGCGGATGGTCGGCGTCATCGTCTGGCGCACGTTCGCCCAGGCCGGCCTCGAGGAGATGGCCGCCCATTCCTCGGTGCCCGTGGTCAATGCGCTCAGCGACGACTACCACCCCTGTCAGATCCTCGCCGACCTGCTGACGGTGCGCGAGCACCTCGGCGGCACGGCGGGCCGCACTCTGGCGTATCTGGGGGACGCGGCGAACAACATGGCCCACTCGTACCTGCTCGGCTGCGCGACGGCCGGCATGCACGTGCGGGTCGCCGGACCCGAGGGGCATCTGCCTGCCGAGGACGTCGTGGCCGCCGCCCGACAGCGGGCAGCGGAGACGGGCGGTTCCATCCTCGTCACGACGGACGCGGCCGAGGCCCTGGCGGACGCGGACGTCGTCGTGACCGACACGTGGGTGTCCATGGGCCAGGAGGAGGAGAAGGAGGCACGCCTGGCGCTGTTCCGCGACTACCAGGTGGACACCGCCGCGATGGCGCGGGCGGCCGACGAAGCGATCTTCCTGCACTGCCTGCCCGCGTACCGGGGCTACGAGGTCACGGCCGAGGTGATCGACGGGCCGCGGTCCGTGGTGTTCGACGAGGCCGAGAACCGCCTGCACGCGCAGAAGGCGCTCATCGCCTGGCTGCTGTACCGCTCCGGTCTGGCCGAGGAGCCGCGCTGATGGCCGCCCCCACGACGAAGATCGCCCGTCAGGCCGCGATCCGGGAGATCCTGGCCACCCGGGGCATCCGCTCCCAGGCCGAACTCTCGGACGCCCTGGGCGATCGCGGGCTGTCCGTCACCCAGGGGACGCTCTCGCGGGACCTCGTGGACCTCGGCGCGGTGCGGACGCGCGGGCCGGCCGGCATGGTCTACGCCCTGCCGGCGGAGGGCGACGACGGCGCCGCGCCGGGCCGCGGCTCGGACGCGCAGCTGAACCGGCTGGCGAGCATGGCCCGCGAGCTGCTCGTCTCCGCCGAGCCCACCGCCAATCTCGTGGTCCTGCGCACGCCCCCGGGCGCGGCGCAGTTCCTGGCCAGCGTGATCGACCAGGCGCGCGTGGAGCACGTGATGGGCACGATCGCCGGCGACGACACCATCCTCGTCATCACCCCGGGGAGCACGTCCGCCCCGGCCGTCGCGGCCCACCTGCTGGGTCTGGCGGGCTAGCCGGACCCATCCGGCCCCGCCCGCGCGGGTGACGGGCACCAGACACGAGGAAGGCCCCCGCCGATGGCGGGGGCCTTCCTCCTGTCGTACCGGTCCGGGGGACCGGTCAGGCGTCTCAGGCCTGCGGCAGGACGAGCTCCTGGCCGACGTAGATCACGGCGGCGTCGGAGACGATGCCCTTGTTGGCCTCGTAGAGGGCGGTCCAGCCACCCTCGACCTCGTACTCGTTGGCGAGCTTCCAGAGGGAGTCACCGGACTTGACGACGATGGTCTCGGCCTCGGCGACGACGGCCTGCTCAGCGGCAGCGGCCTGCTCAGCGGCAGCGGCCTTCTGAGCGGCAGCCTTCTCCGCGGCGGCGGCACGCTGGGCGGCAGCCTTGTCGGCGGCGGCCTGCTCGGCAGCAGCCTGCTTGGCGGCCCAGCGCTCGGCGGCGGCCTGCTCAGCCGCGGCCTGCTCGGCAGCAGCCTGCTCAGCCGCGGCCTGCTCGGCAGCAGCCTGCTCAGCCGCGGCCTGCTCGGCAGCAGCCTCGTCTGCGGCGGACTGACGCTGCACGGTGGCGGTGCGCTCCACGGCGACCGGGGCGGCCTCGGTGGCGTCCACGTCACCGGCCTCCGCGTCAGCCTGGGTCAGGCCCAGCTTCTGCGAGCACAGCGGCCAGGCGCCCCAGCCCTGCAGGTCCTGGAGGATCTCGGCACGCTTGATCTGCTCGGCCTTCGAGGCCTGGTGCGGGTAGCCCTCGCCGCCGACGGCCTGCCAGGAGGACAGGGTGAACTGCACGCCGCCGTAGAAGCCGTTGCCGGTGTTGATGTCCCAGGTGCCGTTGGACTCGCACTCGGCGAGGCGATCCCAGGTGTCCACGGTGGCAGCCTGGGCCGGGGCGGAGAAGCCCACGGCGGCGGCGCCGGCGAGGGTCATGCCCGCGACGATCGAGGCAGTGGCACGGCGGGAGCGGGTGGCGGAAGTGGTGAAGAGAGTCATGGTGTCCATGGCGAGTCCTCGCTGATCGGCGGCCGAGGCGCACCGGGGTCGTCCTTCTCCTTGGTCGGGTCATGCCCTCCGTCGGTTCGAGACGACCCAGCAGCGGGCGACCGTCGGAGGGGGTTCGATGTCGTGGCCTCCCCGTGCCCGACCTCTCGGTCAGATCACGGTTCGATCACGAATCGGCTACGGAAGAGTCAACGACGGGAGCCCCCCTCGCGTCAAATCATGGGTCGACGAATTCTTGCCCGTCTGCCTCAAATTTGAGATCGGGTGACGAATCGATCCCTAGAGTCGTGGGCGCGTGGATGAAATGCACGCTACTGGCCGGAGTTGCTGTCATGGTGTCTGATCCACCGGTGTGGACAACCTCCGTCACAGGAGCATGGGCAAAGGTCACGATCGACGGCCGAGGCCGTGACCTGAGTCGCGTTCGACCCGGGATTCGAGGGCGGGGCGATGGTTGCCCGTGGCCGTCGCTGTCGGCGCAGAGGCGCTGCGCAGGGGCCATTGAGAGCTGATATTCCGTCAGTTGCATATTTATTCAAGACCCGGGTAGGATCGCCACCGAGCACGCCTCCGACGGCCACGCGCCGCGCTCGGAGACCCCCCTATATAAAGAGGAGAAAACGTGAAGGAACGCATCATCCTTGCCTACTCGGGCGGCCTGGACACCTCGGTGGCCATCGGCTGGATCGCCGAGGCCACGGGCGCCGAGGTCGTCGCCGTCGCGGTCGACGTGGGCCAGGGGGGCGAGTCCCTCGAGACGATCCGCCAGCGCGCCCTGGACTGCGGCGCCGTCGAGGCCTACGTCGCCGACGCGCGTGACGAGTTCGCCGAGCAGTACTGCATGCCCACGCTCAAGGCCAACGCCCTCTACATGGACGCCTACCCGCTGGTCTCCGCGATCTCGCGCCCGGTGATCTCCCGCCACCTGGTCGCGGCGGCCCGCCAGTTCGGCGCCTCGACGGTGGCGCACGGCTGCACCGGCAAGGGCAACGACCAGGTCCGCTTCGAGGTCTCCATTCAGACCCTCGGGCCCGACCTGAAGTGCATCGCCCCGGTGCGCGACCTCGCCCTGACCCGTGAGAAGGCCATCGAGTACGCCCAGCGCAACGACCTGCCGATCGTCACCACCAAGAAGAACCCGTTCTCGATCGACCAGAACGTGTGGGGCCGCGCCGTCGAGACCGGCTTCCTCGAGGACATCTGGAACGGCCCCACGAAGGACGTCTACGACTACACGGACGACCCCGCCTTCCCGCCGGCGCCGGACGTGGTCACGATCGCCTTCGAGCGCGGCGTCCCCACGGCCCTCGACGGCCGCGCGCTGAGCCCGCTGGAGATCATCGAGGAGCTCAACCGCCGGGCCGGTGCCCAGGGCGTGGGCCGGATCGACATCGTCGAGGACCGCCTCGTGGGCATCAAGTCCCGCGAGATCTACGAGGCACCGGGGGCCATGGCGCTGATCGCGGCCCACCGTGAGCTCGAGAACGTCACCCTGGAGCGTGAACAGGCGCGCTTCAAGAAGCATGTGGACCAGCGGTGGACCGAGCTGGTCTACGACGGCCAGTGGTACTCCCCGCTGAAGCGGAACCTGGACACGTTCATCGACGCGACCCAGGAGCACGTCAACGGTGAGATCCGCCTGGAGCTCCACGGCGGCCGCGCCACGGTGCAGGGTCGCCGGTCCGAGACCGGCCTGTACGACTTCAACCTCGCCACGTACGACGAGGGCGACTCGTTCGACCAGTCCTCGGCCCGCGGGTTCATCGACATCTTCGGCCTGTCCGCGAAGACGGCCTCCGAGCGCGAGCAGCGCCTGCGCGGCAGCGACGACCTCCAGGACGTCGCCCGCCTGTCCAACGACTGACCCCGCACGCCCCGTGCACGACGGCGGCCCGCCCGCGACCGGGCCGGCCGCCGTCGGCCTGTCACCGACCTCGAGGAGACCTTCGATGACCGAGAACACCGATGCCCGCCACGGGACCAACGAGGGCGCCCTGTGGGGCGGCCGCTTCGCCGGCGGCCCTTCCGAGGCGCTCGCCGCGCTCAGCAAGTCAACGCACTTCGACTGGCGCCTGGCGCCCTATGACATCGCGGGTTCCCGTGCCCACGCCCGGGTGCTGCACACCGCCGGTCTGCTCAGTGCGGACGACCTGGACGGGATGATCGCGGCCCTCGACCGTCTCGAGGCGGACGTGCGTTCCGGTGCCTACACCCCGGCGGCGTCCGATGAGGACGTGCACGGCTCGCTCGAGCGCGGCCTCATCGAGCGGGCCGGTCCCGAGCTCGGCGGCCGCCTGCGGGCCGGCCGATCCCGCAACGACCAGGTCGCCACCCTCGGCCGGATGTTCCTGCGCGACCACGCCCGCATCATCGCGCGGGGCGTGATCGCCACGGTGGACGCGCTGCTCGATCAGGCGCGGGCGCACCCGCACGCGCCGATGCCGGGCCGCACCCACCTGCAGCACGCGCAGCCCGTCCTGCTCTCGCACCACCTGCTCGCGCACGCCTGGGCGTTCGCGCGGGACCTGCAGCGGCTCGTGGACTGGGACGCGCGCGCGGCCGTCTCGCCGTACGGCTCCGGGGCCCTGGCAGGCTCCTCCCTGGGTCTGGACCCGAACGCCGTGGCCACCGAGCTCGGCTTCGAGTCGGCCGTGTGGAACTCGATCGACGGCACCGCCGCCCGCGACGTGTACGCGGAGTTCGCGTGGGTCGCCGCGATGGTCGGCGTCGACCTGTCCCGCATCTCGGAGGAGGTCATCTTCTGGGCCACCAAGGAGGCGGGCTTCGTGACGCTGCACGACGCGTACTCCACAGGGTCCTCGATCATGCCGCAGAAGAAGAACCCGGACGTCGCCGAGCTGGCCCGCGGCAAGTCCGGCCGCCTCATCGGCGACCTCACGGGGCTGCTGGCCACGCTCAAGGGCATGCCGCTGGCCTACAACCGCGACCTGCAGGAGGACAAGGAGCCCGTCTTCGACGCCGCGGACACCCTCGAGCTGCTGCTGCCCGCCGTCTCCGGGATGATCGCCACCCTCGAGTTCCAGACGGAGCGCATGGCGGAGCTGGCCCCGCAGGGCTTCGCGCTGGCCACCGACGTCGCCGAGTGGCTCGTCCGCCAGGGGGTCCCGTTCCGCGAGGCCCACGAGCTGTCCGGCGAGGCCGTGAAGGCGGCCGAGGCCCGGGGCGTGGAGCTGTGGGACCTCACGGACGATGAGTACGCGGCCATCTCGCCGGCGCTGACCCCGCAGGTCCGCGAGGTGCTCAGCACGGAGGGCTCGCTCGCCTCTCGCGACGCCCAGGGCGGGACCGCGCCGACGGCCGTCGCGGCGCAGATCGGGGCGCTCGAGGACGCCCTGGAACCGCTGCGCCGCTGGGCCGACACGCCGGGCTCCGTCGTCGACGCCCGCTGACGCGGTCGCCCGGTCGAGTCGGCGTCGGCCGGGCCGGACGCGGCGGTGCCCGGCAGGGCACCGCCGCGTCACCCGCCGTTCACCGCGGTCGGCGTAGCATGGGTGGTCACTTTTCCGCCGGGCGGGCCGCAGCGTGGTCCGCCTCTCACCGCACCGCGAGGGCCCCCGATGACCGATACCGTGTCCGTCCGCCAGTCCGAGCTCGACCTCGAGCGGGGTCGGGTCGCCGAGCGGTACGCCCGCCTCGACGCCCTGCGTGAGGAGAAGGAGCGCCAGCTCGCGGCCGTGCGCCGGACCGGCCCGCAGGGGTCGCTGCAGAACCACTCCGAGCGCGACGCCTTCGCCAGCCTCTACGAGGACCGACTCGCCCAGCTCTACGCCGTGGACGACCGCCTCGTCTTCGGCCGGCTCGACCTCGACGCCGAGCGGGAGGGTGGGGCCGACGAGCAGCGGTACATCGGGCGCATCGGCCTCACCACCGAGGACCACGAGCGCCTCCTCGTCGACTGGCGCGCGGCCGAGGCCGGCGCCTTCTACCAGGCGACGGCGGCCCACCGGGGCCGCGTGCGCCGTCGTCGTCACCTGATGCTGCGGGGGCGCGAGGTGCGCGACCTCGAGGACGACATCCTGGACCCGACGCTGCTGGGCGAGGACGGCGTGCGCGCCGATGCCCAGGGTGCGCTGCTGGCCGCCGTCACCGCCCGACGCACGGGACGGATGGGGGACATCGTCGCCACGATCCAGGCGGAGCAGGACGAGGTGATCCGCGCGCCCCTGCCCGGGGCGGTCGTGGTGCAGGGCGGGCCCGGCACGGGGAAGACCGCCGTCGCCCTGCACCGCGCCGCCTACCTGCTGTACACCCACCGGGAGCGCCTCGCCCGCTCGGGCGTGCTGATCGTCGGCCCCTCGACCGCGTTCATGCGGTACATCGAGCGGGTGCTGCCCTCGCTGGGCGAGACGGGTGTCGTGATGTCCTCGCTGGGGACGCTGATGCCGGGCGTGCGGGCCGTCCCGGAGCGGGACCTCGACGCGGCGGCGGTGAAGGGCCGGCTGGACATGGTGGACGCCGTCGCCCACGCGGTCGCGCAGCGCCAGCGCCTGCTCGTCGAGCCGCGGCGCCTGATGATCGACGGCACGGCCGTCAAGCTCAAGCCGGCCATGGTCCGGCGCGCCCGGGACAAGGCACGGGCCACCCGCAAGCCCCACAACGAGGCCCGGGTGACGTTCGTGAAGATCCTCGTCCGCGAGCTCGCGGAGAAGCTGCGCAAGAAGCTGGAGAAGTCCTCGGGCGCCCCGGTGCAGCGTGACCTCCTGCTGGAGGACGTGCGCACCTCGCGCGACGTGCGCATCGCGCTCAACCTCTGCTGGATGCCGCTGACGCCGGAGAAGCTCATCGGCGACCTCCTCACCCGGGAGGACCTGCTCCGGGCGGCGGCCCCGTGGCTCTCCGACGCCGAGGTCGGCACGCTCCTGCGGCCGGCCGACGCCCCCTGGACCGAGGCCGACGTGCCCCTGCTGGACGAGGCGGCCGAGCTGCTCGGACGCCTCGAGACCCCGGGCCGGGGCGGTGAGTTCGCGGCCCAGCACGAGCGCAACCTCGAGAACGCCAGGGCGTCCCTGGAGAACATGCACCAGACGCTCGCGGACCTGGGCGTCGACGGCGTCGTGGACGCCGAGCAGCTGGCCGCGGCCAATGAGGCACGCGGGGTGCGACGGACCACCGCTGAGACCGCGGCCCACGACCGCACCTGGACGTACGGGCACGTGGTGGTGGACGAGGCTCAGGAGCTCTCTCCGATGCAGTGGCGCCTGCTGGCGCGCCGCTGCCCGATGAAGTCGTTCACCATCGTGGGGGACATCGCGCAGTCCTCCCGTCGTGACGCGGCCGGCTCGTGGGCGTCCGTCCTCGCCCCGGAGTTCGGGGACCGCTGGCGCCTGGAAGAGCTGACCGTGAACTACCGCTCGCCCGCGCGCGTGATGCGCTGGGCCGCGCAGGTCGCACGGGCGGCCGGGCTCGAGGTCTCCCATCCGCGCGCCGTGCGCGAGGGCGACCACCGCCCGCGCCTGGTGACGGAGCCGGGCGGGGACGTCGCGGCCCTGGCCCTCGACGCGGTCGAGGTCGAGCGGGACCGCGTGCCCGAGGCCCTGACCGCCGTGATCGCCCCCGCCGAGCGGACGGGGGAGCTGCTCACGGCCCTCCGGGAGCGGTGGGGGGAGGCGGCCGTGGACACCGCGCCGCTGCCCGGCGTCGAGATCGTCGTCGCCACCCCGTGGGAGACCAAGGGGCTGGAGTTCGACACCGTCGTGCTCGTCTCGCCCGAGCGGATCGTGGCCGACGCGCGCGGCGTGGTGGGCGATCTGTACGTGGCGATGACCCGCGCCACCCAGTCGCTGTCCGTCGTCGCCGGGACGGACGCGGCCGCGCTGCCGGCCGGGCTGGCGGACGTCCCGGAGTGAGCCCCGCGGGCGACGTCGCACGTGCACGGCGTCGCGGAGGCGCGCGGGCGCGTCGCTAGGCTGGGGGCTATGGCACCCCAGAACGAGGAGCGCGCGGCCCGACTGCGCGCACAGGCGAACGACCCGAGCTTCGAGAACGTCTGGCAGGAGCTGCGCTGGCGCGGGCTCGTGCACGTCTCGACGGACGAGGCCGCGCTGGAACAGGCGCTGGCCGGGGAGCCCGTCTCGTATTACTGCGGCTTCGACCCGACCGCTCCGTCTCTCCACCTGGGACACCTGGTCCAGCTGCTCACACTGCGCCGCCTGCAGCTCGCCGGCCACCGCCCGTATGCCCTCGTGGGCGGCGCCACCGGCCTCATCGGCGACCCGCGGCAGACCTCGGAGCGCGTCCTGAACTCGCAGGAGACCGTGGCGGCGTGGGTGGAGTCGCTGCGCGCGCAGATCGAGCCGTACCTCTCCTTCGAGGGGGAGAACGCGGCGACCATGGTCAACAACCTGGACTGGACCGCGGGCATGAGCGCGCTGGACTTCCTGCGGGACGTCGGCAAGAACTTCCGCGTCGGCACCATGGTGAAGAAGGAGATCGTGGCCAAGCGCCTGAACTCTGATGAGGGCATCTCCTACACGGAGTTCTCCTACCAGGTGCTGCAGGGCAACGACTTCCTCGAGCTGCACCGCCGGCACGGCGTGACCCTCCAGACCGGCGGCTCCGACCAGTGGGGCAACCTCACCGCCGGCACCGAGCTGATCCGCAAGGTGGAGGGGACCCACGCCCATGCGCTGGGCACGCCGCTGATCACGAACGCGGACGGCACCAAGTTCGGCAAGTCCGAGGGCAACGCCGTCTGGCTCGACGCGAAGATGTGCTCCCCGTACGCCTTCTACCAGTTCTGGCTCAACACGGCGGACGCGGACGTCGTCGACCGGCTCAAGGTCTTCACGTTCCTGACCCGCGCGGAGATCGAGGAGTACGCGCAGAAGGTGGCCGACGAGCCGTTCCGCCGGGAGGCCCAGAAGCGCCTGGCGTGGGAGGTCACGGCGCTGGCCCATGGAGAGGAGACGACGACGAAGGTCATCGAGGCCTCCCATGCCGTGTTCGGAGGCGGCGACCTCACCACCGTGGATCCGGACACGCTGACCGCCGTGCTGGCCGAGCTGCCGCAGGCCGACCGGACCCAGTGGGAGGGGGAGCCGGGCACCGTGACCGCGGTCGAGCTGCTGGTCTCCACCGGGCTGGTCGCCTCGCGCTCCGAGGCGCGTCGGACGGTGCGCGACGGCGGCGCCTCGGTGAACAACGTGCGGGTGACGGATGCCGACCAGGTGTTCACCCGAGACGACGCCCTCGCCGGCCGACACCTGCTGGTGCGCCGGGGCAAGAAGAGCATGGCGGGTGCGGACCTGGGGGAGGGCTGACCGCGGCTGCAGACCACCGGTGTCCACCGTGAGTCGCGAAAAGTGACCGAGGACACGACGGGCGGCGACGGCGAAGCAACCGCCCACGGGAGGAGCACAGGGCCCCGTTCCCCGCAGGATTCTGCGGAGAACGGGGCCCTCCTTCGTGCCCGGACGCCGGGTGTCACCCCTGATTTTGTGTTCGGTGGGGTTCGTGTGTAGAGTTCCATCTCGTGCTCAAGACGCCGACCGGGTGACCGGGAGGCGGGGTGAAGAACACAGAATCCGCGGATTCATGCCGAGAATGGCAGGTCCAGGGCGGGTGGTGCTCACCGGGTGCGCGGCCGGCAGTGATGCGGGTCGGGATTCCTGAAGAAGATGATCTGGTTTGACAGCCGGGGATCATGTGGTAAGCTTTTCGAGGCCTTCCACGTGGATGGTCCGGTGAGTGTCTGGCCCTGCGGAAGCGGAGTTGACATGGTCGGATCACGTGGTAAGGTTTTCTAGCCCGGCCATGTGAACGGACGGTGAATGCTTCGGAC
>NZ_JAGXJK010000139.1:0-303 GCF_019091605.1 Micrococcus sp. GbtcB5 | reverse complement strand
AGGCCAGGACCACGAGCCCGCCGGTGACGGCGAACGCCCCCGGCAGCCCGAGGGCGGTGACCAGCGTGCCCACGAAGAGCAGCGGGCCCAGGCCCGCGCCCACCCGCGAGGCCGCCGACGCCCAGCCGGAGCCGGAGGCGCGCAGCGTCGTCGGGTACAGCTCGGAGACGTACGTGTAGAGCACCGGGATCGCGTCCTGCACCACGAAGCCGAACGCCAGCACGAGCGGCAGCACCGCGGCGGGCACGTCCAGCACGCTCGCCAGCCAGTCGGTCAGGGCGCTCGCGACGACGGCGCTGACGG
>NZ_JAGXJK010000138.1:0-304 GCF_019091605.1 Micrococcus sp. GbtcB5 | reverse complement strand
GTCGGCCAGCCCGGCGCGCAGGGCCATCACGTCGGACTCGCGGCGCAGCGGCGGGCTGACCTTGCACACGGGGTCGTAGGAGCGGACGAGCTCCTCGGTGAGCAGCAGGTGGTGCGTGGTGGCCTCGGCGGTCACGGCCACGCCCTGGGCCTTGGCCCAGCGGAACAGCTCGACGGAGCCGGCCGTGGAGACGTGGCACACGTGCAGGCGGGAGTCCACGTGCTGGGCCAGCAGCACGACACGGGCGATGGCGGCCACCTCCGCCACGGCGGGCCAGCCGGCCAGGCCGAGGACGCCGGAGGGC
>NZ_JAGXJK010000137.1:0-304 GCF_019091605.1 Micrococcus sp. GbtcB5 | reverse complement strand
CTGGAGCGTGGCCCGGGACACCGACGTGTACACGACCAGGCCCACCCACACCCGCGGGACGCCAGCCTGCACCAGGGCCGCGACGCCGGCGCGCGCGGCGGCCTCCTGGAAGTCCACGGTCTCGTCCCAGTTCCGTCGGCTGCGCACACCGGCCACCCGCTCCAGGAGGGTGCCGGGCAGGCGCAGGCGGGTGAGCACCTCCGCCAGCTGGTCGTCGAGGTCCTGCGAGGTGACTTCGACGGGGGGCTCCACCTCGGTGACCGCCAGGAGGGCGGCGCGGGAGGACTCGCTGCTGGCGGTGCCC
>NZ_JAGXJK010000136.1:0-306 GCF_019091605.1 Micrococcus sp. GbtcB5 | reverse complement strand
TGACCGCGCCCCGATCCTCGGCGGGCCCCCTCTGGGGCGGCGACCACCCTCCGGGAACTAGGCAATTGATCAATCGCCAGTACGACACGTTCATCCAGTACAGGATGATGGTCAGCGCGACGGCCCGTAGCGGGCGATGGCATTCTCGGGCGAGGTCGTGGCCTGTTAGCCTGGGAGTGTGAGTTCTCCTGAATCAGACACGGTAGGGCTGCCGGTACGCCGGTAGCCCACGATGCCCCTGACCCGCCTCGCAGTCGTAGCCGTACGCTCCTGCTGAGAGTAGCCACGCTGTGTCCTCGCGTATCC
>NZ_JAGXJK010000135.1:0-306 GCF_019091605.1 Micrococcus sp. GbtcB5 | reverse complement strand
GTCCGCCGTCACCGTCAAGCCTCGGAAGGCGCTCTGGTAGGCGATCTGCGCCCCCAGCACCCCGGTGCCGAGCACCGTGACGTTTGCGATGTGGTTCATGTTCTTGTGTCCCCTTTCTTCCGGCGGCGATCAGCGTTCGGTTCCGGTCCGAACTTCGGTGCCTGCGACGATGTGGGCGACCTGCCGCCGGAGGTCTGCCATCGCGTCGTGGCCGGAGTGTGCTCCCGTCGACATCCGAGCGATCGTCAGGTGGACGACCGCGAAGATCGCCGAGGCGGCAAGTCGCGCGGCATCCGCGTCGGGACC
>NZ_JAGXJK010000134.1:0-311 GCF_019091605.1 Micrococcus sp. GbtcB5 | reverse complement strand
TCGGGCTCGGAGCGCAACTTCTTGCTGTGACGGTCTACGCCACCGCTCTCTCTACCCTTTCCGCCACAGGACAAGGGCAGCAGAGCTGGCTTCCCGTCCTCGCTGCATTCGGTATCCAAGCCGCACTCGCAACCGGGCGAATAGCCGGAGGGTGGGCATCGAACAGAGGGACCCCGTTCAAGGCCGGGGTCCCCGCGATCACGATGGTCGCAGCTGCGGCTGCGGCGTTCGCAGTCAGCACTGTGCCGTGGCAGATGCTCACGATCAGCATCCTCATCGGCTTCGCATCAGGTGCATCGCAGACCATTGCC
>NZ_JAGXJK010000133.1:0-313 GCF_019091605.1 Micrococcus sp. GbtcB5 | reverse complement strand
CACACCCCTGTGGCCCGAGCCGTTCGGGCTCGCCGTGGTCGAGGCCATGGCGCCCGGCGTGCCGGTGGCCGCGCTGCTCAGCGGCGCGATGGGGGAGATCGTCGCCCCGCAGGCCGGCGCGCGGGCCGTGCACCACACGGCGCAGGAGCTCGCGGTCTCGATCCGCCACGCCCGCCGCAAGGACCGGGGTCGCGTGCGCGCGTGGGCCTGCCGGTTCAGCGCGGAGACCATGGTGGAGGGCTACGTGGACCTGCTCGAGCGGGCCGCCGAGGACGCCCGTGGCCTCGCCGCCGCCGTGGGCGCGTGCGGGTGC
>NZ_JAGXJK010000132.1:0-315 GCF_019091605.1 Micrococcus sp. GbtcB5 | reverse complement strand
CCTCTCTCCAGCATGTGCTCGACGGGCACCGGGAAAGGTCGCACCTTCTGCGGACACTCCTTGTGGAAGGCGTACGGCACGACGACGGCGTTCACGACCGTCTCTGGATGGATGTGTACCAGAGGCTGGTGGACGTGGGCTCGGTCCGCCGCTTGGGTGTCCCCACCCAAGCGCATCTGGAGAGAGCGAGGCTGTACCCAGCCCTGCTTGTCCAAGCCGCGCTCGGGACCGCTGCGACGTATCGCCGCCGCGACGGTCTCGTCATCAAACTGGCCACGCAGGTAATCGGAACACTTGACCACGGCGTCCGCCTTC
>NZ_JAGXJK010000131.1:0-319 GCF_019091605.1 Micrococcus sp. GbtcB5 | reverse complement strand
GACCGAGGCCGGGGGGGAGGAAGACAGTGAGCCCCCCCCGCTGCGGCATCGGCTGATCGGCGCGATCGAGCTCACTGTTCCCGTAATCGCGTTGGCGATGATCCCCGCGCTGCAGTTCACGTATTGGCAGTGGGCCTCACTCGCCCTGGCCGCACCGGTGATCATCTGGGGAGCTTGGCCGTTCCACAAGGCGGCGTGGACAAACCTCAAGCACGGTGCGGCGACGATGGACACGCTCATCTCGATGGGCACCACCGTCGCACTGCTCTGGTCGCTCTACGCGCTCTTCCTCGGCACTGCCGGCACTCCCGGCATGACG
>NZ_JAGXJK010000130.1:0-319 GCF_019091605.1 Micrococcus sp. GbtcB5 | reverse complement strand
GCCGATTGGGGGGGCGGTGCGGGACTGATCGGCCACCTCGGCGGCGTGCGGGTAGGCCTGGGGGGGGATGCGGCCCCAGTGCAGGCAGGTGCCGCCGCCCTTGGACTTCTCCACGAGGGCGACGGACTTGCCGTACTGCACGGAACGCAGGGCTGCGGCGTACCCGGCGGAGCCGCCGCCGAGGACGAGGACGTCGAATTCCTGAGCGGTTGCCTTGTCGGCCACGATGTTGCTCCTTGGTGCTGGGGGCGGTGGATCGTGGTGGTGGTGCGTCACCGCCACCCCCGGCCGTCGGCGGCGGGCCGCGCGGCCGGGGACG
>NZ_JAGXJK010000013.1:0-81795 GCF_019091605.1 Micrococcus sp. GbtcB5 | reverse complement strand
TGCCGACCCTGCAGACCTGACAGGTACAAGCCCCCTACAACCTCGAAGACGGCTACACCACTTCCAGGGACTTGACCGCGTGAGCACCCGCGACCAGGAAGGCTTCCTCCAGACCCAGGAGACCGCCCTCAGGCAGGCCGGCTGATCGAAGATCTTCCAGGACCGGCTTTCCGGGGCCTGAGCCGAACGGCCCTGACACCTCGGGACGATCTGGCCTCAGGGCCCCCGTTAAGCTCGTCCCATGGTCGCCGCGCGTGAAGTCACCCTTCAGGAACTCCTCGGGGGCTCCTACCAGTACACGGTCCCGCTCTATCAGCGGACGTACTCCTGGGGCCGCCCGCAGTGGCAGCGACTGTGGGAGGACGTCGTGGACGTCGCCGACCGCCGCCGGCACAACCTTTCGGCGACTCACTTCATCGGCTCCCTCGTTCTCGCCGGCTTCCGGGACAACGGGCCCGGTGGCGTCCAGCGGTGGCTCGTGGTGGACGGGCAGCAACGGCTGACGACTCTGACGCTCCTCCTCGCCGCTGTCCGCGACCACCGGGCTGAGCACGAAGGCCCCATGCACGCCGATCGGGTCAACGAGAAGTACCTGGTCAACAAGTGGGAGGACGGCGATCTCCGCTACAAGGTTCTGCCCACCCAGGCCGACCGTGGCGCCTACCGCGGACGGATCGAGCACGCCCCGGACGCTGCCGAAGGATCCAGGATCAGCGAAGCCCACCAGTTCTTCCTGACGAAGCTGCTCGGGTTGAGTCAACCGTCTGCTGGCGGTGAAGAGGAGCCGCTGACCTTGGCGGAGGTCGAGTCCGCCGTCGTCGCCGGCCTGTCGATCGTGTCCGTGACCACCGGGGAGAACGACAACGCCCACCGCATCTTCGAGTCGCTGAACAACACCGGCCTCAAGCTCACCCAGGGCGACCTGCTCAGGAACTACCTGTTCATGCAGCTGCCCACACGGGCGGATGAGGTCTACACCACCCTGTGGCTCCCGTTGCAGAACCTGCTCTCCAATGAGGAACTGGAGACCCTGTTCTGGCTTGACCTGGTGCAACAGGATCCCAAGGTCCGCCAGACGGAGATCTACGCGGGGCAGCAGCGTCGCATGCGTGGCCTGCAGGACGAGCCGCAGGTCAGGGCGGAAGTCGAGCGGTTCCTGGCATTGGGGCGTCTCTACGACGTCATGCTCCGTCCGGAGAAGGAGAAGGACGCCGCAGTGCGGTTCCGCTTGGCGCGCTTGCGCGCCTGGCGCACGACGACGACGTTCCCGATCACACTGCACCTGATGGAGCGCCGGTCGTTGGGGGACATCGACTCGGACGAACTGGCCCGTGCGCTCCTCTACCTCGAGTCGTACCTGGTCCGGCGCCTCGTCTTCGGCCGCTATTCCGACGGTCTCAACACCACCTTGCTCGCGGCCACGGCTGACATCCAGGGTCAGGACGACCCGGCGGATGCCCTGCAGCGCTTCCTCTCCAGCGGACGGAAGCACTTCGCCTCCGACGATCAGATCCGCCAGGCCGTGATGACGGCACCCTTCTACACGACGGGCCGGGCGGCCCACCGGAAGCTGATCCTCCGGTGGATCGAGGAGTCCTACGGCAGCAAGGAGCCGGTGGACCTCGACAGCGCGACCATCGAGCACGTCATGCCGCAGACGCTCACGGAGGAGTGGGAGCGCGCTCTGGCCGGCCAGCTCGAGGCGCACCAGGACCTTCGAGAGGTGCACACCGAACTCCTCCACACCTTGGGCAACCTCACCCTCACCGGGTACAACAGCGAGCTGAGCAACGGGCCCTTTGCGGTCAAGCGTGCGGAGCTGGCCAAGAGCGGCATCCGCATGAACCAGGAGATCTCCGCTGAGCCGGTATGGGGTCCCGCGCAGATCCGTGCTCGCGCCGAGCGGCTGGCGGACCGGATCGTCGGTATCTGGCCGGGGCCCTCAGCAGAGGCCGCCTCCGGGGTCGCTCACACGGCCTGGCAGACGCTGTCGGATGCCGTCGAGGCCATTCCCGCCGGGTTCTGGACCTCCTATGGCGAACTGGCACGGCTGATCGGAAGCCATCCGGTCCCCGTGGGGACCTACCTCGCACGGACTGCCCTGCCGCACGCTCATCGTGTGCTGCAAGCAGGAGGCACCGTCTCTCCGTCCTTCCGGTGGGCCGACGTCCACCGGACGGACGATCCGCACGACGTCCTCGCGGCCGAAGGCGTGCGCTTCTCCGAGGATGGACGTGCCGACGGCGGCCAGCGTCTGTTGGCGGAGCAGCTCGCCGAGCTCATCGACGTCGATGTCGACCTGACCGATCCCCGGTCGCTCGCGGCCCCGGGCAACGACTCTGCGCTCCGGGACCGCTGGGTCGACCGACTGCACGACCACAACGATCCCGAATCGGCCCGCGCACTGATCGAGGTCCAACGAGGCTGGGTCGAGCGCGGTGGCCGGGCGAAATTCGCGGACAATGCCGCCGGCGGTTGTTTCTTGGTCGTCCCGCGCACGTCAGCACGCGCCATCTGGCCGGTGATCCTGTACCCGACGTACGGCGTCGAGGTCGTCTTCTATCACCTGGCGAAGTGGCCTCCCTTCACGGACGAGGCGCTTCTCGACGAATTCCGGGGACGTCTGAATCTCATCCCCGGGCTGGAATTCGGTCCTGAGTCTCTCCGCCGGCGCCCGAGCATCAAGCCGCAGACCCTTCAGCCGCCCGCGGCGCAGGAGGCGTTCCTCGACGCGCTGGAGTGGTTCCTGCACACCGCCCAGGAGGACGACAGAATTGCCTGACAGCCCGGCCAGGGGCAGGTCCTGACGAGGCGCTGACCCCCTCACCCCGTCCACCTCACCCAGTTCGCTCGCCCCATGAAGATCGGTCTCCGCAAGCCCAGCCTGAAGAAGTCCATCAAGGCCCGCACCACGGGCCGCGCCAAGCGCGCGATCAAGCGCAAGGTCATCCCCGGCTACGGCCGCAAGGGGATGGGCTGGCTGCGCGATCCGAAGCGCGCCGCCCGCAACGCGGTCTACAAGCGCACCACGTTCGGTCTCGGCGATGTCCTGCGGATGTTCCGATGAGCGCGCCCGGCAGCATCACCGCCGACGGCGCTCGCGGTCTCGCCACACACCGCGCCCCCGGCGCCGTCGAGCTCGTCGAGCCGCCCCGCGAAGCTGTGGAGTGGATGGCCTCATCCGCCCCCGCGACCGACCTCTGGTGGACCGCCACCGTCTGTGGCGAGGAGGACCCGGGCTGGCACCGGCTGGAGAGCGCCGCCCAGATCGCGGACCTGGTGCACGCCCTCACCGACCCGCGGGACAAGCTGATCCTCGAGGACGAGCCGCCCACCCGGTACGCGCAGATCATGCTGCTGGGCGACGGGCTCTTCATGGTGGAGATCGCCAAGCGGTTCGAGGGGCTCGGGGCCTACAACTGGCGGATCGGCCGGGGCCGGGCTGCGGACGAGGCCGCCAACGACCCCCAGGACCTCGTCCAGCCCCTGCAGGAGCTCACCGCCGCCGAGACCGTCGAGGTCCTCGTCAGCTGGGCACAGGGCCACGGCCTCCCGCTGCCCTACGGGGCGGCCCTGCGAACCTACGGCACCCCGCCGGACCCGGGGCTCGGGTTCGACTCGTGACGCTCTAGGGGCGCGAATGTTCCCGGGCGCGGTGCAGTGCCGACCGTATGGTGTGATAAGCGTCATGCAATTCCGATGATGAAGGAGCACAGTGGAGTTCGAGGTCCCTTCCGTGTCACCCGGCTCGGAGTCTCTTAACGCCCCGTTCACCTCGAAGCGACGCCGTGAGCTCGCTGCGCTGGCCAGCATGACCATCCTGCCGTCGACCCCGCGCGCTGTGAGGATGGCCCGGGAGTACTTCGAGGGCAGCACACTGGCCGAGATCGGGGAGCGGTTCGGCCGCACCCGGGAACGGGTCCGGCAGCTCATCCGTGATGAAGCGGGGTACTCGACCAAGGAATTGAAGGCGTACCGCGAACTCCTCGCTGACGAGGAGTTCCGCATGAAGCGGGCGGCCGCCGTGTCCTGGTCGGAGCGACACGTGGGCGTGCCGCTCTCTGTGGCATCGCAGGATCTGAGTCTGTCCCAGCAGGAGCTGCGGCGGTTGCTGGGCAAGCGCGTCAAGTTCCATCTGGGAGACGCCAAGCCGCGCAAGACGTCCTCGGCTACCCCGGACGAGGTTCTGCTCTCTGCTCTCCGCGAGTTCTACGAGGAGACGGGAGAGACGGCGGCGCAGTCGTTCACCCAGTGGTCCCGGAGCCACGGAGTGCCCACTCACCAGACAGTGGCCAACCGGTTTGGTGGATGGAACGCCGCTCTCGAACGCGCGGGCATCGCGGTCACGGACCGGCGTCGGAGTCGATCCAAGTACTCCGACGCAGAGTTGGTCGAAGCACTGGTGGACGCGTGGTCCTCAGCGACGCCCCCCCGCACCTACCTCGAACTCTCGGACTGGCTCTCCGCGCGCCCGGGCATGCCGTCGGCGGCCCTGATCCGCAATCGTCTCGGCGTGGGGTTCGAAGAGATGCGAGCGCGCGCCCTGCGCGTCGTGGCCGGTCAGTCGATGGGCTTCCCGGGGCGGAAGCGGACCCGGGTCGACTGGAAGGGCAAGCTCGATCCGGGGGACGACCCGCTGACCCTGGTGCGCCGGGCGATCGAGGACCGAGGGCCGCGCCTGACCGTCGCCGCCTACAACAGCTGGGCGGCGGAACACGGAGTCCCCGCCACGCCGACGGTCCTGCGCCGCGCTGGCACCAATTGGGTCCAGCTCGTGGAGGCGGCCGGCGGTACCCCCAACCCGCCGAAGCCCGCCAACCCCTTCACTACCGAGGAACTCCGGGTGTGGATGGAGCGGTTCATGACAGAGTCGGCCACCCACAGCCAGTCCGCTCACGAGGAGTGGCGCCAGGCCCACGGTGGCCCTTCGGCTCAGACGATCACCACCCGTCTTGGCCCGTGGCGAGAGGTCCTCGAAAATCTCGGCGGGGGCCAACGAGAGGGCTGAACCGGCGGTGAGCGCCCCGTGAAGTTTGTCCCCCGGGCATCATGGCCCCATGACGTCCGCTCTCAACCGCCTCGAGCATCTCGCCGCCCTCCCACCTCACACCGCGATCGACCCAGCCGAGCTTGCTGTGGCCCTCACGGGGGTGCCAGAGCTCGGGGGTTGGCGCGTCACGCCGTCGCCCACACCCGCCGGCACCACCCCACCCGAGCTCACCATCACCTACGCCACCGACGACTTCGCCACGGCCCTGGCCCTGGCGAACCGGATCGGGGAGGCAGCCGAGGCCGCCGACCACCACCCGGACCTGACCGTCTCCTACGGCCGGCTCACCGTGGGCATGCACAGCCACGACGTCCGCGCCCTCACCTCCCGCGACGTCCGCCTGGCCCGCACCGTCGCCCGCCTCGCCAGCGAGGTCCTCGCCCCCCACGCCCTCGCCGCGTACGGCACCCTGGCGCCCGGCCGCTCGAACGCGCACGTCATGGACGGTGTGCGCGGCACCTGGATCCCCGGCACCCTCCGCGGCACGCTCCACGCCAGCGGCATCGGTGCGGCCACCGGCTACCCAGGCGTCGTCCTCGCGGGCACCGCGCCCGCGCACGCGACCACCGACGTCCCCGCCCAGGTGCTCGTCTCCGCCGACCTCCCGGACCACTGGGACCGCCTCGACGCCTTCGAGGGCGCCGGCTACCGGCGGGTGCCCGGCGTCGTCGCCCTGGAGGACGACGACGCCGTCCGCCCCGCCTTCGTCTATGAGCTGGTGCCCGATGCCGTCCCGCCGTCCGCCTGAGCCCCCCGCCATGACACCGCACCTCGACACCCACCCCGACGCCCGCCCCGACCCCGGCTCCCGCCAGCGGGCCCTCGTCCGGCGCTCGCCCCTGATCCTCGCGGCCGTCGTCCTCCTGGCTGGAGCCGCCGTCCTCGCCGCCCAGGGACACCGCGAGGCGGCCGGCCTCAGCCTGCAGATCGTCACGGTGGTCCCCGTGCCGATCGCCCTCGAACGCGCCCACCGGGTCCGCCTGCCCACCGCGCTGCATGCGATGTACGCGGCCCTGCTGCTCGTCGCACCGTGGGTGGGTGCCGCGCTCGGCGGCTACGACGCCTGGCCGTGGTGGGATGCCCTCGTGCACTTCTACTCCGGCGTGCCGATCGCGCTCGGGTGCGTCTTCCTGCTGGGCGTCGCGGCCGCGCGCCGTGGGCTGGTCCTGCCGCCCGGGCTCGAGGCGCTCCTCGTGATGGCGCTGCACTCGCTCGTGGCCCTGGCGTGGGAGATCGCCGAGTTCACCGCCGACCAGGCGCTCGGCGCGCAGACGCAGAAGGGCAACACGGACACCATGACGGACATGATCGTCGGCACGCTCGGGGCCCTGATCGTGGCGTTCGCCCTGTACGCGCACCGCACCCGCGGCCGCTTCGCCTGGCTCTCGCGCTTCACCGGGGCTCGGACGGACCTCGCCGGGGGGCCGGCGCAGCCGCCGCCGGCCTGAGCCCGCGGCGGCGTCGCCTCAGTGGGCGACGCCGCCGGCCCGCGCCGCCGCCCACCTCTCACCGGCCCGCGAACGCCTCCACCCGCCGCACGGCCTCCGGGTGCTCGGACGCCGCCGCGATCGACGCCGCCTCCTGCCGCACATGCGCGCGCAGCGCCTCGACGTCGGCCCCGCGCGCCAGCGCCTTCGTCGGCCCATAGGTGTGCGCCGGACCGGCCACCAGCTCGTCCTCGAGCTCCGCCAGACGCGCCGCGAACGCGCCGCCGGCCACCGCCTCGGTCGCCAGGCCCCATGCGACGGCCTCGGTCCCGTTCAGGCGCCGCCCGCCGAGGAGCAGCTGCGTCGCGCGCACCGGCCCGAGCACCCGCGGCAGCCAGTAGGACACGCCCGTGTCCGGTGTCATCCCGAGCGCGGAGAACGCCGTCACCAGCTGAGCGTCCTCGCGCACCAGCACGACGTCGCCGCCCAGCAGGAGCCCGAGCCCCGCCCCGGCGGCCGTCCCGTTGACGCCGGCCAGCACCAGCAGGCGAGAGCCCGTCAGCGCCACCGCGACCTCGCCCGCCGCCTCGCCGAGCTCCTGGATCATCGCGCGCCGCTCCGGCCCGGCAGGCGCGGCAGCCATGGCCTGGACGTCCCCGCCGCCGCAGAAGATCCGTCCCTCGCCGGTCAGCGTGAGCACGTGCACGGACTCGTCCGCCTCGGCCTTGGCGATCGCCGCGAGCACCTCGCGCGCCATCGTCAGTCCGAGCGCGTTGCCCTTCGCGGGCCGGTTCAGCGTCAGCCGCACGACGCCGGGCCGCGCCTCGACGAGGACGGCCGGGGCGTCGTCGGAGGAAGAAGGGGTGGGTGCGGTGCTCATGTCAGCTCCTGGGGTTGGCGGGTGCGGTGCACGGGTGCCGGCCGCGAGGACGGCCGGCCGGGCATGGGGTGGGTGCGCGATCCGAAGCGCGCCGCCTACAACGCGGTCTACAAGCGCACCACGTTCAGCGTCTGGGACCTGTTCCGCTGAGTCTGTTCCTCACGCGGGCTGGTCCGCCTCGTCCTCGTCATGCTCCTCCACGCTGCGGATCAGGGCCCGCAGGAACGCGGCCGCGCCGGCGAGCTCGGCCGGGGTGAGGCCCTCCACCGCGGCGAGCATACTGCGGTGCATGGCGCCCAGGGTGGCGCGGACCTCGTGGTCCGTCTTGGCCGTCGGCTCCACCACCACGGATCGGCGGTCCTGTGGGTGGGGCGCCCGTCGGGCGTAGCCGTCTCGGACCAGTCGGTCCACCAGGGCGCTGGCGGAGGCCGGGGTGATCTCCAGGGCGCTGGCCAGATCCCGCTGACGGACCTTGTGGCCGCGTCGGTCGGCCCGCAGCAGGTAACGCAGGGCTGACAGGTGGGTCTCTCCCATCCCCATGCTGTCCCGGGTGCGGGCGCGCATGCGCCGTTCGGCCTCCCGGTAGCGTCGCAGCAGGTTGAGCACGTCCACAGGTTCGATCTCGCGGGCGCCGCGGGTGTACCAGTAGCCCGACGTCGGTTCGCCATCCGTGCTGGTCAGCGTGGTGTGCTCCTCACCCATGCGCTCTTGAACCTCCCTGTTCACGTCACCCCGAAAATTTGGTTAGTCTTCCTAACGCATAGTTAGACTAACATTTTCCAGGTCACGGCGATCTCTGTGAGGGGGCGCTCGGGCCGCGGCGAGAGGAATGTCATGACAGCAACGCTGGAGGCCCCCCAGGCCATGGGGCGGACCCTGTCCGCCGTCCCGCCCGTCCTCGAGTCCCCGGCGCCGCAGCCCGCCGCCTTCCGTCAGCGCTGCGCCCTCCTGGCCATGAGTGCCGCGCGGGCCGTCACCGTGTTCCCCGAGGTCGCTGAGGCCAGGTTCGCCATCACCGGCACCCCCTCCGCCCCCGCGCTGGAGGTGGACTGCATCCTGCGGGACGGAGAGGACACCGCGGCGGTCATCGAGACCATCACGGTGCACCTCGTCGAGGACCTCGAGGAGCTGCTCGGCGCACGGTTCCACGAACGTCGGCTGGAGCTGGTCGTGGACCGCAGCCTGCCCCGGGTGGGCGTGGGGGTCGTCTCCGCGCCCTGAGGGAGGCGCTCACGCGAACGCGCTCATCCCGGTCAGGTCCCGGCCGAGGATCAACGCCTGCACGGACTCGGTGCCCTCGTAGGTGTGCAGCGCCTCGACGTCGGCGAAGTGCCGCATCACCCGGTGCTCGAGGAGGATGCCGTTGCCGCCGAGCATGTCCCGGGCGATCTGCGCCACCCGCCGCGCACCCCGGGTGCAGGCGTACTTCAGCAGGGAGGCCTGCTCGTCACGCAGCCGCCCGGCCGCCTGCAGGCGGGCCACGGCCACGCAGCGGGTCTGCATCGCGGTCACCTCGTCCAGCATCTGCGCGAGCCGTTCCTGCACCATCTGGTGCGCTCCCAGCGGCTTGCCGAACTGCTCGCGCTGCCGGGCGTAGGCCAGCGCGGCCTCGAACATCGCGGTCGCGTGGCCCAGCGCGGACCAGCCCACGTTCACGCGGGTGGCCACCAGCACGCGCGCGGCGTCCTTGAACCTCGCCACGCCCGGCAGCCGCGCGTCGTCGCCGACCCGCACGTCGGTCAGCATGATCTCGGCCTGGTGGATCGCCCGCAGCGCGCCCTTGCCCGTGATCACCTCGGCCTCGTAGCCGGGCGTGGACTGCTCCACCACGAAGCCCTTGACCTGGCCGTCCTCGGTGTCGCGCGCCCACACGATCGTGATGCCCCCGGCGGCCCCGTTGCCGATCCACTTCTTGGCGCCGTTCAGCACCCAGCCGCCGGCGCCGTCGGGCCGCGCGGACGTCTCGAGGGACACCGAGTCCGAACCGTGCAGCGGCTCCGTGAGCGCGAACCCGCCCGGCAGCGTGCCGCGCGCCACCGGCTCGAGGTACCGCTCCTTCTGCTCCGGGCCGGCGCAGTGCACCAGGGCGCGCAGCACGAGCCCGCCCTGCACGGCCGCAGCCGCGGCCATCGACCCGTCCGCCCGGGAGATCTCCATCGCCACCAGGCCCGCGGCCAACGGCGACATCACCGGGTGCCCCGGCACCTCCAGCCCGTCGGTGAGCAGGTCCAGCTCGCCCGCCCGCGCCACCAGGTCCAACGGGTACTCCGCCCGGTCCCAGTGCCCGTCGATCCGCTCGAGCACCTCCCGGCCGTAGGCACGGGCGCGGTCCCAGTGCGCGCGGTCCTCGTCCGTCGCCTCCCCGAACGCGTCCAGGTAATCGACGTCCAGGGGCGTGACGACGTCGTAGATCGGCTTCTGCAGGCTGGTCACTTCGACCCCTGCGTCCGCTCGGCGCGCAGCGCGCGCTTGAGCAGCTTGCCCGACTGGTTCCGCGGCAGCTCCGCCACGAAGTCCACGCGCTTGGGCACCTTGAAGCCCGCCAGCCGCTCCTTCACGTGGGCGCGCACGGTCTCCGCGGTCAGCTCAGCGCCCTCCTTGAGCACGACGACGGCGGTCACCGCCTCGATCCAGCGCTCGTCCGGCAGGCCGATGACGGCGACCTCGGCCACCTCGTCGAGCTCGTAGATGGCGTCCTCGACCTCGCGCGGGGCGACCAGCACGCCGCCCGTGTTGATGACGTCCTTGATGCGGTCCACCACCTGGATGTAGCCGGCCGCGTCCTGGGTGACCTGGTCGCCGGAGCGGAACCAGCCGTCGTCGGTGAACGCGTCCGCGGTGGCATCCGGGCGGTTCCAGTAGCCGGAGAGCAGCTGCGGCGAGCGGTACTGGATCTCACCGGGCTCGCCGGGCGCAGCGGGGGCGCCGTCGGCCGTCATCACCCGGGCCTCCACGTGGAACACGGGGCGGCCGCACGAGGCGGGCCTCGCGTCGTGCTCCTCGGGGCGCAGCACCGTGCACAGCGGGCCCAGCTCGGACTGGCCGAAGCAGTTGTAGAAGCCGATGCCCCGCTGGCTCTGGCGCAGGCGCTGCAGCACGGTCACCGGCATGATCGAGGCCCCGTACTGGGCCTTGTGCAGCGAGGAGAGGTCACGCGTGGCCAGGTCCGGATGGTTCGCCAGCGGCACCCAGACGGTGGGCGCCAGGAACAGGGAGCCGATGTGCTCGGTCTCCACGAGCTCGAGCATCCGGGGGATGTCCGGGGCGGCCAGCAGGCGCACCGTGGCGCCGAGGCTCAGGTAGGGGAGCAGGAACACGTGCATCGCGGCCGAGTGGTACAGCGGCATGGCCACGAGGGGGCGGTCCTCGGCCGTGAAGTCCAGCGCGATGATCGAGGAGAGGTACTCCGCCACGAGCGCCCGGTGGGACATCATGGCGCCCTTGGGGGTGGAGGTGGTGCCGGAGGTGTAGAGCAGCTGGGCCAGGTCGGTGGCCGACACCTCCGCCTCCGGGGCGGCGGCGTCCAGCGTCTCGTCCTGGGCGGTCTGAAGCACGGAGGGCTCGGCGTGGCCGGCGGGGAGCATGGTCCACACGTGCCGCAGAGCCGACGCGCGGCCCTCGGCCCGGACCTGGTCGACCCGCTCGAGCATGCCGGCGTCGGCCACGAGCAGCTCCGCGCCGGAGTCCTCGAGGGCGTGGGCGAGCTCGCCGCCCTTGAGCGCGAAGTTCACGGGCACGTGCACGTAGCCGGCCGTGACGCAGGCCAGGAAGAGCAGTGCGTAGGCGTCCGAGTTGGTGGCGTAGGCGGCCACCCGGGTGCCGGCCGGCAGGCCGGTGTCCTGGAGGCGGCGGGCCACGCGGTGCGCTCCGTCCCGGAGCTGGGCGTAGGTCCAGTCGCGGTCCTCGAAGCGCAGGGCGACGGCGCGCGGGGAGCGGGCGACCGCGCGTGCGAACACGCGGCCGATCGTGTCCTCCGGGGCGGGGGAGAGGTGGGCGGCGGCGTCGGTGGGGTGGGTGATCTGGTCTGGCATGGGAACCTCCGGGGGATGGGTCAGAGACGTTCGATCACGGTGACGTTGGCCTGGCCGCCGCCCTCGCACATGGTCTGCAGGCCGTAGCGGCCGCCGCTGCGCTCGAGCTCGTGCAGCAGGGAGGTCATCAGCCGGGCGCCGGTGGCGCCGATGGGGTGGCCCAGGGCGATCGCCCCGCCGTTGACGTTGACCTTCGCCGGGTCCGCGCCGGTCTCGGTCAGCCAGGCCAGCACGACGGCGGCGAACGCCTCGTTGATCTCCACGAGGTCCATGTCGTCGATGGTCAGGCCCATGCGGTCGAGCGCGTACGCCGTCGCCGGGATCGGGGCGGAGAGCATCATGACGGGGTCGGCGCCGCGGGCGGAGAGGTGGTGGATGCGGGCTCGCGGGGTGAAGCCGTGGCGGCGCACGGCCTCCTCGGAGGCGAGCAGGAGGGCGGCCGCGCCGTCGGACATCTGGGACGCGGTGGCCGCGGTGTGCAGCCCGCCGGGGACGATCGGGTCGAGCGAGGCGATCTTCGCGGCGTCCGGGGTGCGGGGGCCCTCGTCCGCGGTGAGGCCGGCGAGGGGCAGGATCTCGCGGTCGAAGCGACCGTCGGCCTGGGCGGCGAGCGCGCGCTCGTGGGAGCGCACCGCGAACTCCTCCAGGGTGTCCCGGTCCAGGTTCCAGTGCCGGGCCATCATCTCGGCCCCGCGGAATTGGGAGATCTCCTCGTCCCCGTAGCGGGCGGCCCAGGACTCGGAGCCGGTGAACGGGTCGGGGAAGCCGAGATCGCGGGCGGCCGTGTTGGACCGGGAGAGCGGGATCGCGGACATGGACTGCACGCCACCGGCGACGACGAGGTCCGCCGTCCCGCTCATGATGGCCTGCGCGGCGTAGTGGACCGCCTGCTGGCCGGAGCCGCACTGGCGTTCGACCGTGGTGCCGGGGACGTCCTCGGAGAGCCCGGCCGCGAGCCAGGCGTTGCGCGCCACGTCCATGGCCTGTGGGCCGAGCTGGTCGATGCAGCCGAGGATGACCTCGTCGTACTCGACCGAGTCGATGTCCTGGCGGGCGACGAGCTCGCGCAGCGGCGCGGCCGCCAGATCGAGGGGATGCACGCCGGCGAGCCCCTTCCCGCGGCGACCCACGGGGGTGCGGACGGCGTCGATGATGTAGACCTCGGGCATGGGGGGCTCCTCCGGACGGCGGGAACGTGACGCCGATCACGCTATTGCTTGGACGTCCAACGATCAAGAGTATGACGGGATCCGGCGTGGGCGGCGCGGAGGGCGCCGTTTCGTCAACGAAAGCGGCTCAGGGCGCGCCGTTTCGGCCACGAAAGCGCCGGGGCGGGCGTCGCCTCGCCCTGGTCAGGACCCCCTGCCCCGGGCCTACCGTGAGGGCCAGCGGCACGCACCCGTGCCGCTGAGACGAGAGGAGCCGGCCATGGCCACCCCGCACACCCCCGACCCCCAGGACGCCCGGCGCGCACGCGAGGCGACGGACGAGACCTCCGGTGCCGCGTTCGACGGCGACACGCCCCCAGCCGAGGGCGCAGGCGTCGGCCCGAGCAACCCGGGCATGGACGTGGAGCAGACCGGCGAGCGCTCGGCCGGCAAGATCGTGCTCGGGCTGATCATCGCCCTCGTGGTCATCGGCGTCCTGGTGTTCATCCTGGGCCGCGTCGCCGGCCTCGGCTGAGCCGCGGCGCAGACGCCTCGAGCACGCCACCGGCCCATCGCGACCACGGGGCGGGCACCGATCCGTCGGTGCCCGCCCCGTGGTCGTGTCCGCTCCGCGGTGATGCCGCTCAGCTGCGACGCCGCGCCGTCGCAGCGGTCAGAAGCCGCCGCCCACGGTCCGGCGGCCACCCGCCGTGCGTCGGCCGGCGGCACCGGACCGGCCGCGGGAGGCGAGGGCCCCGCCGAGCAGCCCGCCCAGCAGGCCGGTGCCGAGGCCGCCCGTGGACCGGGCCGAGGGTCCGAAGCCGCCGCGGTACGCACCGGAGCTGCGCCCGCGCGTCGTGCCCCCGGCGCCGCGGCGCGAGAGCTCACGCAGCGCCAGACCGCCGAGCGTGCCCAGGAGGGCACCGCCCAGGCCGCTGGACCGGCGTCCCTGAGAGCGGGCCTGCCGGCCAAAGCCGGGGGACCGGCCGATGTGCGCACCGATGGTGGGTCGGCTGGAGCGGCGGCCACCGCCGCCGAGAGTGCGGGTGAGGCTGGAGAGGATGCCCATGGTGTCCTCCTCGGACGTCGTGCCGGCCACTCGTGCGTGGCCGGTCGGGTGCGCCTCAACCTAGGCGTCGACCCCCGCACGGTGTCCAGACCGGGCCTCCTCATGCATCGAGGCGGGATATCCACCCCACGGCCGCCCGCGGCAGCCAGATGGGGTCGATATCCCGCCTCGAAACGCGCGGGCGGGGGCGTCAGTCCTGGAGCGGGGAGGTCTTCGGCTCGTCCCGCCACAGGGCCACGTTCCGTGCCTCGGGCAGGTCGGAGAGGTGGAAGCCCGGATCCATGCCCGCCTTGAGCTTGCGCTCGTAGTCCCGGAGCAGCTTCACGGCCAGTCCGCCCAGCGGGATGATCGCCACGAGGTTGATGGTCGCCATGAGGGCCGCGAACGTGTCCGCGAGGTTCCACACCAGCGCCACGGAGCCGAGCGCGCCGCCGACCACGCACACCAGCACGAGCACGCGGAACACGGTGATGGCCGGACCCGCGTGGCGGCCGGCCAGGTACCGGATGTTGGCCTCGCCGTAGTAGGTGTTGCCCAGCACGGAGGACCAGGCCAGGAAGAAGATGATGACGGTCAGCGCCGGGCCGGCCCACGCGCCCACGGCCTGCTGGAGCGCACCCTGGGTCACCTGCATGCCGAGCGCCTCCCCGCGTCCGTAGGCCGGGTTGGAGAGCAGGATGACGAACGCGGTGGCCGAGCACACGATCAGGGTGTCGAAGTAGACGCCCAGGGACTGCACGAAGCCCTGCTTGGCCGGGTGGGAGACGGCCGCGGTGGCGGCGGCGTTCGGGGCGGAGCCCATGCCGGCCTCGTTGGAGAACATGCCGCGGCGCACGCCCTGCATCACCATCGTCATGCCGACGGCGGCGCCCGCGACCTCGCGCAGGCCGAAGGCGTGGCCCACGATCAGCGCGATCATGCCCGGGACCTCGGTGATGTTGACGACCATCACGATCAGGGCCAGGAAGATGTAGAACGTGGCCATCACGGGGACCACCACGTTGGTCACGGCCGAGAGCCGGCGCACGCCGCCGAAGATCACGAGGCCGGTGAGGGCGGCCAGGCCCAGGCCCACGATCCACGCGGTGGTGGAGGACGCGCCCCAGTTGGCCTGCACGGACTCGGAGATCGAGTTGGACTGCACGGCGTTGAACACGAAGCCGTAGGTCACGGTGATGGCGACGGCGAACACGGCCGCCAGCCACTTGGCGCCCAGACCGTCGCGGATGTAGTACGCGGGCCCGCCGAAGTAGCCGTCCGCGCCCTTCTGCTTGTAAAGCTGGGCCAGCGTGGACTCGACGAAGGCGGTGGCGCCGCCGAGGATGGCCAGCAGCCACATCCAGAACACGGCGCCCGGGCCGCCGATCACGATCGCGATCGCCACGCCGGCCACGTTGCCGGTGCCCACGCGCGAGGCCGCCGAGATGGTGAAGGCGCGGAACGGGCTCACGCCGTCGTTCTCGAACCCGGTCTGGGACTTGCCCGTCACCGACCGCAGCATCTCCGGGAGCATGCGCACCTGCACGCCCACGGTCCGGATGGTGAACCACACCCCGGCCACGAAGAGCAGCGCCATCACGACGTACCAGTACTTGTCGTTGAAGGCGGTGACGGCCGCTGTGATCTGTTCCACTGTCGCTTCCACAGCCCCACCCTAGAGGCTGGGGCGGAGGACGGGGAATCGGGGGCCGGGGTCAGCCGGCGGCGTCGTCCTCGACGCGGAGCTGGATCAGCTGCCCCATCCGCTCGGGCAGGTCCCCCTCGGGGGTGCCGACGCTGGCGTGGCGGGCGGCGGCCCGGGCGAGGTCGTCGGCCAGTTCGTTGCCGTGCACGCCCACGTGGCCCTTGACCCACGTGGTGTCCACCTGGACGTCCGCGGCCTGCGCCAGGTCGACGGCGGCCAGCAGGCGCCGCAGGGTGCGGCGGATGCGCTCGCCCCGGGCGCCGCCGAGGGTGAGCCGCTCGCGGCGGGCGGCGTTGAGCAGGGCCAGCGCGGCGCGCGAGTCCGAGTGGATGGTGACCCGGCCGCCGGGGGTGCCCGCCCACGCGCAGATCACGTGCCCCAGCACGAGCGCCTCGAGTTCCACCTCGAGCGGCATCGTGGCCCCGGCCACGGCCTGCACGGCCCACATGCTCGGCCCGGCGACGGCGGCCGCCCCGCCGATGCGGGAGCCGCGCAGCACGGAGCCGTCCACGTACACGTCCGTCACGTCCGCCTCGTCCGCGAACGTGAGGCTGTGGGTCACCCCGGGCAGGTTGCGGCGCAGGAAGCGGTCCGTGCGGCGGCGGGAGAGGAAGACGCCGGAGGAGCGGCGCAGCGCGTCCTCCTCCTCCTGGGCGGCCTCGATGGCCTCGAGCGGGATCCGGGCCGCGCCCGTCTGGGCGACCGTCTCCGGGTCCACGTCCGGCAGCAGGTAGCTGGAGCGCTGCGTGCCCACGGGGGACTCGTCGAGCCGGTAGGAGACCACGCGCGTGTCCACGGGGGCGAGGACCTCGAGCAGGGAGAGCAGCTCGGCGTCCCGGTCCGAGCGCAGCCGCACGATCACCGGGCGCTCCGGCGGCAGGTCGACGGTGACGGTGGACCAGAAGGCGCTCAGATGCGCCGTCCCGACCATCCCGGTGTAGACGTGGCCGCGGACGTCGTCGCCGAGCTCGCGCAGCTCGAGCTCGCGGGCCACGTAGACGATGCCCCCCGTCGTCGGATGCAGGTCCAGGCGGAGGGCGGGGCCGTGGTCCACGCCGGGCAGCATGGCCAGCGGGCTGGCCACCACGCGGACGCCGTCCCGGCGGATCCGGGTGCGCGGCGGGGAGGGGCGGGGGACGACGGGGCCGGTGCGCGTGAGGTCGACGCCGTTCCGGTCCCGCGGGGTGCCCCGAGGCCGGCGGGCACGGACCACGCGCAGCGGGCGGTGCTGCTCCTCCGCCTTGGCGCCCGGGCCACGGAAGTCCCAGCCCACGTCGACGAGCGCCGCGGGGTGTGCGGGCTCGACGTCGTGATGCAGCGTCCGGTCCACGACCGTCCGCGGGTGGTTGATCCGTGCTCCCATGGCTTCGCCGGCTGTGTCGAAGGGGACCGCGCCGGAACTGTGAGCCGGGTCCGGCGGGCCATGCTGGTCCTGCGGCGGTCGGGCGGGATCGCCGTGGACGAAGGGGACGACCCGTCCCGACCTGTTCTGCTCTGGGCGACCTTACCGAGCGCACCTGTGAGGAGGCAGGTCTCCTCTCCTCGGCCTCCCGCGCGGCCGCGTCGGACGAGGCGTCAGAGCGGGTCCGTGCGGTGCCGCTGCACGTCCGGGCCGGTCGGCACGCCGAGCGCCTGCGCCTGCGCGCGCTGCTGCCGCAGGGACACGGTGCCCAGCAGCAGCGCCAGGGCCCGCTCCCCGTCCTCCGGGGTGTCCGCCGCCTCGGTGAGCAGACGGTGCAGGCCGAGGCCGCCCAGCCCGAGCGCGAGGGCGGAGAGCACCACGTCCGCCCCGTCCCGGTGCCGCAGCAGGGCGGCCTCCGCGGCCTCGGCGCGGCCCGCCAGGTCCGTGACGCGGCGGGCGCGCACGGTCTCCTCCGCCTCGGCGACGATCCGGTCCGCCACCCGCGCCAGCAGCGACTGCTTGTCCGGCACGTGCCAGTACAGCGCGGAGGCCTGCACGCCCAGCACCGCGGCCACGCGCCGCATGGACAGGTCGCCCATGCCGAAGTCCTGCAGGATCCCGACGGCGGCGTCCACCACGTCCTGGGCGGTCAGCCGGGGGCGGGGTGCGGGCGGGGTCATGCCTGAGAGGCTACCGCCGGGCCGTCCTCCTCCGCCGCGATGCGTCCCCCCGCGCCCAGGCGCACGGTGCGGTCGGCCATCACCGCGGCCTCCGCGAGGTCGTGGGTGACGACGACGCCGGTCGTCCCCGCCGCCCGCAGCACCGTCCGGATGTCCTCGGCCAGGCGCCGGCGCAGGTCCGCGTCGAGCGCGGACAGCGGCTCGTCCAGCAGGAGCACCCGCGGGGCCGGGGCCAGCGACCGGGCCAGCGCCACGCGCTGGGCCTGCCCGCCGGAGAGCCGCTGCACAGGCCGGTCCGTGAGCTCGGTCAGGCCCACCAGGTCCAGCAGCTCGGCCACGCGTGCCCGCCGCCGGGCCCGGTCCCAGCCGGCGGACTCGAGGCCGTACGCCACGTTCCGGCCCACGGTCCGGTGCGGGAACAGCTGCCCGTCCTGGAACACCATCCCCACGCCCCGGCGGTGCGTCGGCACCGCGGCCACGTCCCGCCCGTCGAGCTCCACCGTGCCCGCCACGACGTCCTCGAGCCCGGCGATCCCGCGCAGGATCGTGGACTTGCCCGAGCCGGAGGCGCCCACGAGCGCCACGATCTCCCCGGCGGCCACGTCCAGGTCCGTCCCCCGCACGGGGGTGGAGCCGTCCGGATAGCGGATCGCCACGTCCCGGAGCCGGAGGGAGGCCCCCGTCGTCGTCGGCGTCATCACAGACCTCCCGCCCCGGCCGGGCCCCGGGGGCGCAGCCGCTCGCACACCAGCATGATCCCGGCGCTCAGCACGGCCAGCACCGTGGCCGCCGCGAGCGCCATCCCGTAGTTGTCCGCGCCCGGCCGGCCCAGCAGCCGGGCGATCAGCACCGGCAGGGTGGGCGCGGACGGGCTCGCCAGGAAGCTCGTGGCCCCGAACTCACCCAGGGACACCGCGAACGCGAAGCCCGCGGCCACGCCCACGCCGCGGGCGAGGAACGGGCCGTCCACCGTGGCCAGCACCCGCCACGGGCCCGCCCCGAGGGTGCGTGCGGCCTCCCGCAGCCGCGGGTCCACCGCCGCGAGCACGGGCACGAGCGCCCGCACCGCGAGCGGCAGCGCCACCACCGCCTGGGCCAGCGGCACGAGCACGCCCGAGGCCGCCAGCTCCGGGAACGCGGCCCGCAGGGACACGACGAAGCCGAAGCCCACGGTCACCGCGGACACCCCGAGCGGCAGGAGCAGGGCGCCGTCGAGGGCCCGCTGGGCCGCCAGCGCGGCGCGTGAGCGGAAGGGCCGGGTCAGCAGCAGGGCCAGCGGCACGGCCACCACGAGCGTCACGAGCGTGGCGTCCACGGCCACCCGCAGGGACTGTTCGAGCGCCTGGGCCGGCGTCGACCCGCCCACGAACCCGCTGCCCGCGCTCGTGGAGAGCAGCTCGTAGTTGCCCAGCCCCCAGCCGTGGCGGGTGTGGAAGGAGCGCACCACGAGCGTCAGGATCGGCGCCACCACGAGCGCCACCACCGTGAGCATCACGGCCACCGGGACCGCGTCCGCGCGCGTGAGCCGGGCCGGCGGCGTCTCCCGCAGGCGCAGCGCCCGCTGGGTGCGCGCCGCCGTCACGCCGGAGACCACGACGGCGGCCAGCACCACCGCGAACTGCAGCACGGAGAACACCGCCGCGGTCCGCAGGTCCAGGTAGACGGAGGTCTGCACCCAGATCTCCGACTCGAGCGTGCCGTAGCCGGGCCGGCCGAGCGTCTGGACGATGCCGAACGCGGACGCGCAGAACAGGAACACCAGGGCCGCGCTCGCGGCGATCGCCGGGGCGAGCTGGGGCAGCGTCACGGTGCGGAACGCCCGCCACGGCGAGGCGCCCAGGGTGCGGGCGGCCTCGGTCTGGCGGGGGTCCAGCGCGTTCCACAGCGCGCCCACCTGGCGCACCACCACGGACACGTTGAAGAAGACCATGGCCAGCACGACGGCGGTGGTCGTCTGGTCCAGCCCGGTGAAGCCGAGCGGTCCGCCGGGGGCGAGCAGGGCGCGGAACGCGACGCCGACCACCACCGTGGGCAGCACGAACGGCACGAGCACGAGGGCGCGGAGCACGGCCCGCCCCGGGACGCGACGCCGGTGCAGCACGAACGCGGTCGGCAGGCCGAGCGCCACCGAGACCACCGTGCCGGCGGCGGCCATGCCGAGCGTCTGGCCGAGGATGCGCCACGTGCGCTCGCGGGCGAGGGTCTGGCCGAAGGCGGTGAGGTCCACGGCGCCGGTGAACGCGTCGGCATCGCCGCCGATCCCGCGCCAGAGCATGGCCGCCACGGGCCACGCGAAGAAGACGAGCAGGAAGGCGACCGGCAGGACGGCGGCCACCAGCCACCACGGGCCGAGCCCGTCCCCCCGGCCGCGGGCCCGCCGGCGCGGCAGGTCCGTGCCGGGGGCCGCGACCTCGGTGAGCGCGGACATCAGCGCCGGGAGGCCTCGGACAGGGCGGTCCACTCCTTCAGCAGATCCTCGCGGCGCTCGTCGATGCGGGCGGGGTCCGGGGTGATGGCGTCCTCGACGAGCGGCGCGTTCTGCGCCCACTCCTCGGGCAGCTGCACCGACTCGTCGATCGGGTACATGTACATCGACTCGGGCAGTACGGACTGGACCTCCTCGGTGAGCATGAAGTCCACGAACGCCTGCGCGCCCTCGGGGTTCTTCGCGCCCTCGAGCACGCCGGCGTACTCGACCTGCGGGGTGCAGGAGTCCTCGATCACCTCGGTCTCGGGGGCGAACGCGGGGGAGGAGGAGTAGGAGAGCACCACCGGGAACCGACCCTTGCCCTCGCCGCCGGAGAAGTCCGAGTTGTAGGCGTCGGACCAGCTGTCGGCGATCTTGCCGCCGTTCTCCATCAGGCCCTGCCACCAGTCCTGCCAGCCGTCGTCGCCGTACTTCTCCGTGGTGGCCGCGAGCAGCGCCAGGCCGGGGGAGGAGGCCACGGGGGAGGTGGCGACCGTCAGCTTCGCGTACTCGGGGTCGTCGAGCTGGTCGATCGAGGTGGGGGCCTCGACGTCGTGGGCCTCGAACCATGCCGGATCCGTGTTGAAGCACACCTGGCCCTGGTCCACCGGGGTCATGCGGTCCTCCACCATCCGGTCCTGTGCGGAGGCGGGCAGGTCCTGCGGGGTGTATTCGGCGACGACGCCCTCGCGGACGAGGCGGTGCGCCGAGTGGTCCTCCACGCCGTAGACGCCGTCCACGGTGGGCTCGTCCTTGGCCAGCAGGAGCTGGTTCACCACGCTGCCGGCGTCGCCGGGGGCCGTCGTCTTCAGGGTGTAGCCGGACTCCTGCTCGAACTTCTGGACGAGCTCCTGGGGCAGGTTGAACGAGTCGTGCGTCATGATCGTCACCGTCGTCGGCTCGCCGCCGGCGCCGGCGGCGGACGACGACGCCCCGTCGCCGGACGAGCCGGACACCGAACAGCCGGTGAGGGCGAGGGCGGCCACTGAGAGGGCGGCGAGGGCGCGGTGCGGGGTGCGGGACATGGCGGTTCTCCTCTGGGACGGCAGAGGGGCCGGGACGAGGCCGCCACCGGAATCCCGGGACGACGTCGACCGGGAGACTCGACTTCCTTCGCCGGTGCGGACCGGCGCAGGTTCGAGGGTCTGCGGCGGACCGCACTCTCAGCGCCGCGCGGGCGCTCCCCTGTCGATGTGGACTGGTCCCGACCCTACCCCGTCCGGCCCGCGCATAGACTGCCCGCGTGAGCGCCGCACAGCCCGCGGGGGTGACCCCGCCGCCCGCCTCGTCCAGCCCCGCCTCCGACTGGGACATCCGCCGCCCCCACCGCATGTGGCCGCGCATGCTGGTGATCGTCCTGACGCTCGCGGGCCTGGTGCTGGTGGTGCAGTTCTTCCAGGGGATCGCCTCCATAGCGGCGCCCGTCTTCCTGGGGCTGAACCTCGTGATCGTGGCCTACCCCCTGCAGGCCTGGCTCATCCGCCGGGGCCTGCACCCCGTGCTCGGGGCCGCCACCACCGTCCTGCTGGTCGTCGCGGTGATGGCCGTGTTCGGGGGCATGATGGTGTGGTCCGGCCTCGAGCTGGTGGCGGAGCTGCCGAAGTACGCGGACCGCTTCCAGCAGATCGTCCTGGACGTCTCGCACTGGCTCAACGAGCGCGGCGTGACCCCGGACATGGTGTCCCAGCAGCTGGCCTCGATCGACATGAGCACCGTGACCGGGACGGCCGTCAGCGCCATCACGAAGATCGCCACGAACGTCTACGCGGTCTTCGGTCTGCTCGTCACCGTGATCATGGGCATGTTCTTCCTGGCGATGGACTCGATGGACGTCGAACGCCGCGTCCGCCTGCTCAGCACCGCCCGCCACGAGTTCGGCCACGCCCTGGTCGAGTTCGCCCAGGGCGTGCGCCGCTACTGGGTGGTCACCACGGTGTTCGGCCTGATCGTGGCGGTGCTGGACGTGATCGCCCTCATGCTGATCGGCGTGCCGCTCGCGCTCGTGTGGGGCGTGCTCAGCTTCCTCACCAACTACATCCCGAACATCGGCTTCATCATCGGCCTGCTGCCGCCGGCCGTCCTGGGCCTGGCGGCGGGCGGCTGGTCCGACTTCCTGTGGGTGGTGGTCAGCTACTCGGTGCTGAACTTCGTGCTGCAGTCCGTGATCCAGCCCAAGGTGGCCGGCGACGCGATCGGCGTGATCCCCACCGTCAGCTTCCTCTCCCTGCTCTTCTGGGCCTGGGTCCTCGGCCCGCTCGGCGCGATCCTCGCGCTGCCCTGCACGCTGCTGGCCAAGGCCGTGCTGATCGACGCCGACCCGAACGCCCGCTGGATCAACGCGCTCATCGCCTCGGACCTGAAGGGGATGGAGCGCCGTCAGTCCTCGCTCCTGGAACGGCTGCGCCCGGCGGCCTGGCGATCCGACGCGCACGGGGGAGATGAGGACCGCGCCTCGGCGGACGGCGGGGACGACGACGGTCCCGCGACGGACGAGGTCACGGGCGGGGCTGGAGCAGCACCAGGTCGTTGAGCGCGCCGGCCAGCCGCAGCAGCGGCGGGGCGGGGAACGACAGCTGGGGCAGCCCCGGGTGCAGTGCCGCGCACGCGGCGGCCGCGGCCTCCTCGCCCGCGGCGTCCTCGAACGCCGGCCGCAGCACCGCAGCGCCCAGCGGCAGCGTGTCCAGGAGGGAGCGGGGGCCCCGCTCGGCCGGGTCGTACGCGGCGGGCTGCGCCGCCCCGGTCACCGTGCGCACGCGCAGGGGCCGGCCGGCGGCGTCGTCGGCGCCCTGCAGGAAGCGCAGCGCCGCCGCCGCGTAGGGGTGCTCGGGGTGGAACCGGTCGCCGCGCCAGTGCACGGCGGCCTCGCCGTCGCCCCCCAGCCGCACCCACGAGGCCAGGTGGCCGGGCCCGCCCCACGGCCCGGTGTCCGGCCGCGGTGCCGGCGGCACCCACAGCACCCGGGTGATCCCCAGCAGGGCGGCGAACTCGGCGGCCACCTGGCCGGGGGTCCACGCGCCGTTGATCCGCCCGTCCAGCACGGGGTCCGCGGCCACCACGGCCGTCCCCTCGCCGTCGCTCACCCAGGCCCCGCGCGGGGCGCACAGCAGGGGGGTGAGCAGCGGCAGTCCCGCCGCCTCCGCCACGGCCGTCGCGGCCGCGCCGTCGAGCGGCCCGGTCCCGGTCAGTCCCGCGGCGCTGCGCCAGGCGACGGCGGCCAGGCCCTCGGGGCGGCGGATGAAGCTCGGCCCGGTGCGGCCCAGCAGCGGTGAGCCCACGGGCGCGCGCAGCAGGTCCACCTCCGGGGGCACCAGCCGCGCCGCCCCGGCGTCGCGCGGGTGGGCGAGCACGGTGACCGGCAGCACGGCGGCGAGCGTCTCGGCCAGGCCCACGACGGCGTCCCGCGTCTCCCCCAGCAGCGTCGGCACCGGGTGGCGGTGGGGCAGGACGAGCCAGGCCCGCTCGGGCGGGTCCTCGGGTCCGGACACGGGCACGACGACGTCCCGGCGCTCCCGCGCGTGGGTGGGGACGGGGTCGGCGGCGGCCATGGCGGACGGGCTCCTGGGAAGACGGCGGCGACGCGCGGGCGCGCGGCGAGGGGATGTCCATCGAGCATAGGCGTCTGACAGGAAGCCGCGGCGGTTTGACCTGTGACCCGGCACACGTGCAGAGTGCGGCCATGACCGCGATGTTCTCCGCCCAGGACCACGACGATCTCGACCGGGTCCTCGGCGCGACCGGCGGGATCCCCGACCCCGCCGACCTGCACGCCCTCGCCGACGACGCCGTCGCGCAGGTGCGGCGTTGGCTCGCCGAGTCCCGCGACCATGAGGCCGACTTCGCGGCCCGCCAGCTGGCGGGCGCCCTGAAGGAGCCGGGCGGCCTCGACTTCATCGTGCGCTTCGTGGACCACGTGGTCCGCCCCGAGGACCCCGCGATCGCCGCCCGGGCGCTGCGGGAGCTCGCCGGCCGCGCCCCCGGCTTCCTGCCCCCGGCCCTGCGCGCCGTCCTCGGCGTCGGCGGCCGCGCCGCCCCGCTCGTGCCGCGCATCGCCGTCCCCACGGCCCGCCGCGTGCTGCGGCGCATGGTCTCCCACCTGATCGTCGACGCGCGGGACCGGCAGCTCGGCAAGGCCATCGCGGCCCTGCGCGACGAGCACACCCGGCTGAACATCAACCTGCTGGGCGAGGCGATCCTCGGCCAGGGCGAGGCGGACCGCCGACTCGAGGGCATCGCCGCGCTGATCCGCCGCGACGACGTCGACTACGTGTCCGTGAAGGTCTCCGCCGCCACCGCCCCGCACGCGCCCTACGCGTTCGACGAGGCCGTCGCGGACATCACCGAGCGGCTCACCCCGCTGTTCGAGCTCGCCCGGGACCGGGACACCTTCATCAACCTGGACATGGAGGAGTACCGCGACCTCGACCTCACGCTCAACGTGTTCACCGCCCTGCTCGAGCAGCCGGGCCTGCGCGACTACGAGGCCGGCATCGTGCTGCAGGCCTACCTGCCGGACGCGCTCGCGGCCATGGTGCGCCTGCAGGAGTGGGCCGCGCGCCGCGTCGCCGCCGGCGGCGCCCCGGTCAAGGTGCGCGTGGTCAAGGGCGCCAACCTGCCCATGGAGCGGATGCAGGCCTCCCTGACGGGCTGGCCGCTGGCCACGGTGGGCTCGAAGCAGGAGGCGGACACCAACTACAAGCGCGTGCTCAACTACGCGCTCACCCCGGAGCATCTGGCCCACGTGCGCATCGGCGTGGCCGGGCACAACCTCTTCGACGTGGCCCTGGCCCACCGGCTGATCGAGCGCCGCGGCCTCGACCCGGCCGCGGTGGAGTTCGAGATGCTGCTCGGCATGGCCACCGGCCAGGCCGCCGCCGTCCGGGCGGACGTCGGCGCCCTGCTGCTCTACACGCCCGTGGTGCGGCCCGAGGAGTTCGACGTGGCGATCTCCTACCTCGTGCGCCGCCTCGAGGAGGGCGCCTCCCCGGAGAACTTCATGTCCGCCGTGTTCGACCTGGACGCGGACGCGGACCTGTTCGCCCGCGAGGAGGAGCGCTTCCGCGCCTCGCTGCGCCACCTGGACGCGGCCGTGCCCCGTCCGAACCGCCTCCAGGACCGGTCCCGCGGGGAGGACGGGCCGACCCCCGCCCCCGTGGACGGCTTCGCCAACACCCCGGACACGGACCCCGCGCTGCCCGGCAACCGGGAGTGGGCCCGCCGGATCCTCGCGGCCGTCCCGGGCTCGGACCTCGGGACGGACACCGTCCGCGCCCACCGCGCCACCACGGCCGACGACGCCCGCGCCGCCATCGCCGCCACCGCCGACCCCGGCGCCCGCTGGGGCGCGCTCACCGGCCACGAGCGCGCCGACGCGCTGGACGCCGTCGGACGGGCCCTGCACGCCGGCCGGGCCCGCCTGCTGGAGGTGGCCGCCGCCGAGACCGGCAAGACCCTGGACCAGGGCGACCCCGAGGTCTCCGAGGCCGTGGACTTCGCGCACTACTACGCGCGCCTGGCACGCGGCCTGGACGCGGTGGAGGGCGCCCGCGCCGTGCCCGTCCGCCTGACCCTGGTGATCCCGCCGTGGAACTTTCCCGTGGCCATCCCGGTCGGGGGCGTCCTCGCCGCGCTCGGCGCCGGCTCGCCCGTGGTGTTCAAGCCGGCCCCGCAGTCCGAGCGGACGGGCGCGGTCGCGTGGGAGCTGATCGTGGCCGGGCTGCGGGACTCGGGCCTGTTCGACGACGGCGGCCCGCTCGCCGGGCACGACCCCGCGGACCTCGTGCGCCTGGTGACGCTGGCGGACGAGGACGAGGACGAGGCGGAGGTCGGCGCGGCGCTCGTGACCGACCCGGCCGTCGAGCGGCTCATCCTCACCGGCAGCTGGGACACCGCACGGCTGTTCAAGGGGATGCGCCCCGACCTGCACCTGCTCGCCGAGACCTCCGGCAAGAACGCCGTGATCGTGACCCCGTCCGCGGATCTGGACCTGGCCACGAAGGACGTGGTCCAGTCCGCGTTCGGTCACGCCGGCCAGAAGTGCTCGGCGTCCTCCCTCGTGGTGCTCGTCGGCTCCGTGGCCACCTCCGAGCGCTTCCACCGGCAGCTGCTGGACGCCGCCTCGTCCCTGCACGTGGCGCACCCCGCGGACCCGCGCGCCGAGATGGGCCCCGTGATCGAGGCCCCCGGCGAGAAGCTGCGCCGCGGGCTCACCGAGCTCGGCCCGGGGGAGCGGTGGGCCCTGCGCCCGCGGCCGCTGGACGAGACGGGTCGCCTGTGGAGCCCGGGCATCCGCTCCGGCGTCCGCCCCGGCGCCGACGCCCACCTCACCGAGTACTTCGGCCCCGTGCTGGCCGTGATGACGGCCGAGACGCTCGAGGAGGCGATCGGGATCGTGAACGCCGTGGACTACGGCCTCACCTCCGGGCTGCACTCGCTGGACCGGGAGGAGATCGACGTGTGGCTGCGCGGCGTGCGCGCCGGCAACCTCTACGTGAACCGCGGCATCACCGGGGCCATCGTGCGCCGCCAGCCCTTCGGCGGCTGGAAGCGTTCCGTCGTCGGCCCCACCACGAAGGCCGGCGGGCCGCACTACCTGCACGGCCTCGTGGACTGGGAGGACGCGCCCACGTGGGCCGGGGGAGAGGGACGGCCCGGGGCCGAGGCCGACGGCGCGGGCGCATCCTGGCTCGAGACCGCCCGCGCCCTCGACACCCACGCGTGGACCACCGTGTTCGAGGTGGACACGGACGTCTCCGCGCTCGAGGCCGAGCGGAACGTGCTGCGTCACGTCCCCACCCCGGTCCTCGTGCGCCGGCACTCGGGGCCCGCCGACCACCTGCTGCGCATCGTCTCCGCCGGCCTGCGCGCCGGGGCGCCCATGACCGTGAGCCTGCGCCCGACCCCCACCGCGGAGGGGCCCGACGCGGACGGACTCTCGGCCGAGGCCGTGCGCGGCCGGGTGGAGGAGCTGGTCCGGTCCGCCCGCACGGAGGGTGCCGGCACGGCCGCGCCGGTGGACGTCGTCGTCGAGGACGACGCCGCGTTCCACGACCGCGCCCGGCGGCTGGCCCTCATCCCGCCCGCAGCGGAGGGCGGCGGCGACGCACGGATCCGGCTCGTCGCCGACTGGACCGGCGACCGGGAGGCGGCCGAGGCGGCGCGGAGCGCGCTCCACGCGGCGCTCGGCGACACCCCCGACGTGGCGGTCTACGCTGGCCCCGTGGTGAGCGCCGGCGAGGTGGAGCTGCTGCCGTTCCTGCACGAACAGGCCGTGTCCGTGACCGCCCACCGGTTCGGCACGCCGGACCATCTGACCGAGGGGGTCCTGTGACCCCGAGGAGGAACCTCCGATGCATCTGATCCCCCGCACGATCTGGGTCGTCGCCCGCGCCCGCCGCCGCCCGCGCGCCGGACTCTGGGAGCCGACGACGCTGCCGATGCGCGCCCTGCCCACGGACGTGGACATGGCCCTGCACGTCAACAACGGCCAGTACTTCGGGCTGTTCGACCTCGGCCGCTTCGACGCGATGGTCCGCACCGGCCTGTGGGACGAGATCCGCCGTCGCGGCTGGACGCCCGTGGTGCAGGCCGAGCAGATTGCGTTCCGCCGCTCGGTGACCCTGGGGCAGCGGTTCGACGTGGAGACGCGGATGATCGGCCTGGATGAGCGCGCGGTGTGGTTCGAGCAGCGCGTGGTGGTCGACGGCGACGTCGCGGTGCGCGCGTACATCTGCACGCGCCTGCGCAAGAAGGACGGCCGCCCCGTGGAGAACGACGAGGTCCGGGCGATCGCGGCGGCGGCCGGCCACGACCTCGCGGGGGAGCCGACGCTGCCGGAGTGGCTGCACGAGTGGCGGCGCAGCGTGGCCCTGCCGTCGGCCCGGACGCCCCTGCCCCACACGTGGGACCTCGACACAGTGCGGCGAGGATGAACGTTCGAGTGATATAGGGCACGATGGTCGGGTGAACAACAGACTCCTGATCGTCGCGACCCTCTCGCTGGCCGCGCTCGTCGTCGTGCTGGTGGCCGCCATCGGCGGCGGCGCGTGGTGGGTGCTGGCGGTGCTCCTGGTGGCGCTGCTCGTGCTCGCCGTGTGGGACATGACCCAGAAGCGGCACGCGATCCTCCGCAACTACCCCGTGCTCGGCCACATGCGGTATCTGCTGGAGTCGATCCGCCCCGAGATCCAGCAGTACTTCATCGAGCGCAACTTCGACGGCAAGCCGTTCGACCGGGACACCCGCTCGATCGTCTACGCCCGTGCGAAGGGCCTGGACAGCCACAAGGCGTTCGGCACCGAGCGGGACACCTCGGAGATCGGCTACGAGTTCCTGTTGCACTCCACCGCCCCGGTCAACCCGCCGGAGGAGCCCCCCACGGTGCGGATCGGCGGCCCGGACTGCCGCCGGCCCGTGGACATCTCGCTGATGAACATCTCGTCCATGTCCTTCGGCTCCCTCTCCGCCAACGCCGTGATCGCCATGAACAAGGGCGCCGGCCTGGGCGGGTTCATCCACGAGACCGGCGAGGGCGGCCTCACCAAGTACCACCGCGGCAACGGCGCGGACCTGTTCTGGGAGATCGGCTCCGGCTACTTCGGCTGCCGCAACGAGGACGGCACCTTCAGCCCGGAGAAGTTCGCCGAGAAGGCGCTGCTGCCCGAGGTCAAGGGCATCACCATCAAGATCTCCCAGGGCGCGAAGCCCGGCCTGGGCGGCATGCTGCCCAAGGAGAAGATCTCCCCCGAGATCGCCGAGGCCCGTGAGATCCCGATGGACAAGGACTGCCTGTCCCCGGCGTCCCACTCCGCGTTCCGCACCCCGCGCGAGATGGTCAAGTTCATCGAGCAGCTCCGTGAGCTCTCGGACGGCAAGCCGATCGGCATCAAGTTCTGCGTGGGCTCCCGCGTGGACGTGCTGGCCATGACCAAGGCCATCTGGGAGGAGCGGATCGCCCCCGACTTCATCATCGTGGACGGCTCCGAGGGCGGCACCGGCGCCGCCCCGCTCGAGTACTCGGACCGCGTGGGCACCCCGCTGACCGAGGGCCTCATGCTCGTGCACAACGCGCTCGTGGGCACCGGCCTGCGCCACATGATCAAGCTCGGCGCGGCCGGCAAGGTCGCCACCGGTTCGGACATCGTCAAGCGTCTGATCCAGGGCGCGGACTTCACCATGTCCGCCCGCGCGATGATGATGGCCACCGGGTGCATCCAGGCGCAGAAGTGCCACACGAACGAGTGCCCCGTGGGGGTGGCCACGCAGGACCCGCGTCTGATGCGCGCCCTCGACGTGGAGGACAAGGGCAACCGCGTCTTCAACTACCACCGCCTGACCGTGCGCGAGGCCGTGCAGATCATGGCGTCCATGGGCCTGACGCATCCGTCCCAGCTGAACACCCGCATGCTGCGCCGCCGCGTGGACCACCTGAGCACCCGCTCGTACGCGTCCATCTACCACTGGCTGCGCACGGACGAGCTGCTCAACGACCCGCCCGCCGGCTGGGCCATGGACTGGGAGGAGGCGGACGCGGACCACTTCGGCGAGCACGCCCGCGTGGACTACCTCACCGAGCGCGACCCCCAGTGGCGCTCCGAGCTGCTGATCCCGGGCCGCGCGGCGGCCGGCGCCCCCGTGCAGGGCTCCCCCATCTCCGGGACGGGCTCCACGCTCGTCGACGCCCGGCAGACCGAGTCCGTGCCGCTGACGACGTCGCCGATGCCGCGCGTCAGCTCGTTGGGTGAGGGTGAGTCGCTGTCCCCGCACGGCGGCCGTCGTCGGGCCCCGCAGGATCCGGCACCCGCCGCCACCGCCGGCGAGACGCCCACCGACGAGAACGAGGGCCTGCCGGCGGAGGCCGGCGAGCGGCCCGAGCGCCAGGACGGCGAGGAGGTCACCCAGCGGGGGACCACCGGCCGCGTCGAGGGCGAGCACCGCGGCGAGGGCCGCGTCGGCTGACCCGTCCCCGCAGTCACCACCGCTTTCGAGGCGGGAAATCCACCTCACGCGACGCCCCCGGGCGCCCATGAGAGAGATTTCCCGCCTCGTCGCGTGAGGGGTCGTAGCCTGGGGCCGTGACCCTGCCCGCCCCCGCCGCTCGCCGCCCCTCCACGGCCCTGCTGTGGGTGCTGCTGGCGGCCATGGGCGCCGGGCCCCTGTTCAACTACGGCGTCTCCGCCTCCTCCACGGTCGTGATGGAGCGGCTCGACGTCACCTCGGGCCAGCTCGGCACCGTGATGACGGTCGTGTTCGCGGCGGCCGCCGTCACCTCCCTCGGCCTCGGCCGGGCCGCCGACCGCCTGTCCGCCCGCGCGCAGCTGAGCATCATCTTCGGTGGCACCGCCGCGGCGCTCGTGCTCGGCGCCGTCGCCCCGTCCCTGCCCGTGCTGTACGCGGCGGCCGCCGTCGCGGGCGTCACGCAGGCCATCTCCAACCCCACCACGAACCGGATCATCCGGACCGTGGTGCCGCCGGAGAGGCGCATCGGGTGGGTCGGGGTGAAGCAGTCCGGCGTGCAGGCGGCCCAGCTGGTCGGCGGCCTGTTCTTCCCGGCCGCGTCCCTCGCCCTCGGCTGGACGGGCGCCGCGCTGGGGGCCGCGGTGCTCATCGGGGCGCTCTGGGTGCTCGCGCTGGTCGCCGCCCCGCCGCTGCCCGGGGCGCCGCCGCCGGCCACCGGCCCCGTCGGCGGGCGACGACGGCGGGACACCTCGCCCCTGCCGGCCACGGTCTGGTTCTTCGCGGCGATCGCGTTCCTCACCGGCCTGGGCATGCAGGCCACGAACACGTACCTGCCGCTGTTCGCCGTCGAGACGCTGGGGATGACGCTCGTGGCCGGCGGCGCCGCGGCGGCCGTGTCCGGGGTGGTGGGGGTGCTCTCCCGGATCGGGTGGAGCCGGCGGATGAGCTCCGGAGACCGGCCCACCACCCTGCTGGCCGTGATCTGCCTGGGTGCCGTGGCCGGCGTCGTGGTGTTCCTCGCCGCGGACCTGCTGGACCTGCCGGCCCTGCTGTGGGTGGGCGCCGCGGTGCACGGCCTGACGGTGCTGGGCGCCAACGTGGTGATCAACGCGGGCCTGCTGAGCGAGGTGCCGGCCGAGCGGCTCGGCCGTGCGACCGGGGCGAACTCGATGGGCATGTACGCCGGCTTCGCCCTGGGCCCGCTGCTGATGGGCCTGCTGCGCGACGTCACGGGCGACTTCCGGGCCGGCTTCGCGGTCGTCGCGGCCGGGTATCTGCTGGCCCTGGGCGTGGTGCTGCTGCTGCGTCGCCACGTGGGTCGGCGGGGCGCGGCCTGACGCGCAGGGCCAGGACGAGGCCCACCCCGGAGGACCGCGCCTCAGCGACATCACCGCAGTGCAGCCCTGCGGTGATGTCGCAGCGCCGCGGTCGAACGGGCGTACGGCGGAGTGCGGCGCAGTGCGCGGCGGGGCGTGGACGCCTGACACACGACGACGCCCCCGGTCCGTGTGGACCGGGGGCGTCGGAAGCCGTGCGTCAGGCGAAGATCAGAGCTTCGTCACGTTGGCGGCCTGGAGGCCCTTGGGGCCGTCCTGGGTCTCGAACTCGACGCGGTCGTTCTCCTGGAGCTCCTTGAAGCCGTTGCCCTGGATGGCGGAGAAGTGCACGAACACGTCCGCGGAGTTGTCCTCGGGGGCGATGAAGCCGTAGCCCTTCTCAGCGTTGAACCACTTGACAGTACCGACAGCCATGATGGTGTCCTTTCGATGTGCCCCCGCGGTGCGGTGGCGGTGTTGGACCGCGGCCCGGATGTGGGACGCGGGTGAAGCGGCGAGACTGAACCGCTTGCCCAACACTCATCGACGCCGGCGATGCCGGGCTGACGAGCAGTGAAGATGGCGGGATACAGCTTGATCAACTTCAGGCTCCATCATTGCACGGATCTCGCCGACCGGGAACCAGGGGCCTGATTGTTCACCTGGAGTTCGCTCAGAGCACGCGCAGGCCGTGGAAGAGGTTGCGGTGCAGGGCGGCCGGGGGAGCGGCGTCCGTGTGATCCGCGAAGGCCGTCACCTCCAGCAGCACCACCGTGTGGTCGCCCGCCGGGACCTCGGCGTGCACCCGCGTCTCGAGCCAGAGCGAGGAGCCCCCGATCAGCAGGGCGTCATGCGGGCTGCGGTGCACGTCCAGACCGGCGAAGCGGTCGCCCTCGCGGGAGGCCAGCTGACGGCACAGCGGCGTCTGGTCCGCCGCGAGCAGGGAGACGCCGATCGCCCCGGCCCGGCGCAGGCGCGGCCAGGTGCGGGAGCTGTTCTGTGCGGAGAAGGACACGAGGGCCGGCTCCCAGGAGATGCCCACGCCGAAGGACGAGGACACCATCACCTCGGGGACGTCGTCGGCGAGGCCCGCCAGCGCGACGACCCCGGTGGGGAATGCCGAGAGGCCGGAGCGGAGGTTGCCGAGGGACAGGTCGGTGTCCCACGCGGCGGTGTGGGGTTCGTGGGTCAGGGTCATGGCGCGCGTCCTCTTCCGATGACTGGCGCGGCTCCGCAGACGGCGGGAACGCGGATCGCCCGGATCCGCGGAGGCGCGGTACTTGCCCGTCGGGGTGTCCGAGGGGCCGAATCATCACCTGGAGCACCCCACTACTGCGTGAGAGGGTTGCCGTCCCGCCGGCCAGGGCCGTGAATGACGGGAACTCGTGATTCTGGGGATCAGCCTACGGAGGGGTCCGTGGGGTGGTCAAAGCGCGGCGGTCGCGCGGCGTCATCCGAGCTGCCCGATGTGATGCTTGACACACCGCGCATCGCCAGCCAGGATCAAGCCACTCGAGAGGGGGGCTCGAGACCGCAGCCCGCGGCCCCGCAATCGGTTCTCTGAGAGGGATCGGATCATGCGGATGGACATCGAGAAGAAGCGTGCGGCATTGTCGGCCGCCGTGGTCGTCGCGGCTCTCCTCGGTATCGCCATCTCGGGATGCTCCGCTTCCCCGGGCAGCGTCTCCTCCACCGCGAAGGCATCCACCGCTGCGGCGTCCTCCGTCACCGTGACGTCAGCGGCCCCCTCAGCAACCCGGTCGGCCTCCGCCACCGGTTCGTCCGCGTCGTCACCCGCCGGTGAAGAAGCACTCCCCGCCGCGCTGTTCGAGGAGGACGGGATGACGTTGGTCGAGTACACGCGCCGGCATCCGGATGCGGACCATCTCGACCCGGAGAAGGAGTCCGTCCTGGAGGAGGCGGTCGGGACGGGCACACAGCAGATCACCGTGGACGCCCAACAGGGTGCGGTCCTTCGGGTCATCGTGCTGTGTCCTTCGGATGCCACCGGTGAGACGGAGATCCTGACCTCACGGAGTGGCGGGGGAACGAAGACCTGGATGGCCGGGTCGGAGGCGCTGTGCGGCGGCTGGTCGGCGGCGACTCCCCCCCCGTGGATGAGGCGGGGCCGATGACGTTCACCGCCACGGTGGACAACGACAAGCCGTTCCGGATGGTGCTGACCGCACCCTCCGCATGAGGCCGCCATCACGACGGCGGATGACGGCGCGGGGAGGACTGAGTCGCTCAGCGTCGGTCGCGGCCGCGCAGCGCGTCCAGCTGCCGGCGGTCACGCTTGGTGGGCCGGCCCGCGCCGCGCTCGCGGTACGGCACCGCGAGCAGCTCACGCGGCACGGGCGGCGGGGAGTGGTCCACATACTGCTGCCGGGCCACGGGGGCACCCACCCGCTTGGCGATCAGCCCCGTGACCTCGAGGATCCGCTCACGTCCGTCCTGGCGCACCCGCACCCGGTTCCCGACGACGACGGGCGTCGCCGCCTTCACGGGCTCGCCGTCGATGCGCACGTGGCCCGCGCGCACGGCCGCCGTGGCCGCCGACCGGGTCTTGTACAGCCGCACGGCCCACAGCCACGCGTCGATGCGGACGCCGCTCACGCCCGCCCCCTCACGCGAAGCGGGCGCGGATCGCGGCGCCGTGCGCGGGCAGGCGCTCGTCCTCGGCCAGCACGCCGATCCCGTCCGCGACCTCCTCGAGCCCGGTCTCCGTGTAGCGGATGCGCTGCTGCAGGCGCAGGAACGTCACGGTGTTCAGACCGGAGGAGTGCCGGGCCGTCCCCGAGGTGGGGAGCACATGGTTGGACCCGGCCGAGTAGTCGCCCAGCGGCACGGGGGCGTACGGGCCCACGAACACGGCGCCAGCGTTGCGGATGCGCCCCACGAGGGCCTCGGGGTCGCGCGTCTGGATCTCGAGGTGTTCGGTGGCGTAGCGGTCGGAGACCTCCACGGCCTGGTCCATGTCCCGCACCAGCAGCACGCCGGACTGGGGGCCGGTGAGGGCCTCGCGGATCTGATCCTCGTGGAACGCCCCGGGCACCTGCGCCTCGATCGCCGCCTGCACGTCCCGGAGCAGGTCCTCGGAATCGGTGATGAGCACGGAGGCGGCCAGCGGGTCGTGCTCGGACTGGCTGATCAGGTCCGCGGCCACCCAGTCGGCGCGGGCGGTGCCGTCCGCGATCACGGCGATCTCGCTCGGCCCGGCCTCGGCGTCCACGCCGATCACGCCCTGCAGGGCGCGCTTCGCGGCGGCCACGTACACGTTGCCGGGCCCCGTCACCAGGTCGACGGGCGCGCAGAGCCACCCGCCGTCGTCGTCCTGGACGCCGTGCGCCAGCATGGCCACGGCCTGGGCGCCGCCGGCCGCGTAGACCTCGTCCACGCCGAGCAGCGCGCACGCGGCGAGCACGGTGGGGTGGGGCAGGCCGCCGTGGTCCCGCTGCGGGGGTGAGGTCACCGCGAGGCTCCCCACGCCGGCGGCCTGCGCGGGCACCACGTTCATCACCACCGAGGAGGGGTACACGGCGCGGCCGCCGGGCACGTACAGGCCCACGCGGCCCACGGGGATCCAGTGGTTCTCCACGACGGCGCCCGCGCCGAGCTCGACCGTGGAGTCCTGGGGGTGCTGGGCGGCGTGCACGAGCCGGGCCCGGCGGATCGACTCCTCCAGGGCGGCACGCACCCGCGGGTCGAGCCCGGCCAGGGCGGCCTCGAGCGCCTCCCCGGGCACGCGCAGGGCGGGCGGACGGACGCCGTCGAACCGCTCGGCCAGGTCCAGCAGGGTCTGCTCACCGCCGTGGCGGACCTGCTCGATGATCGGGGCGATCACCGGCACCACGGAGGACACGTCCACGTTCGCCCGCGGGATGATGCGGGACAGGTCCGCGGTGGCGGTGTCGAGCGGGCGCAGGTCGGTGACGGAGAGCACGGATTCCTCCAGAGGGGCGGTGGCGGGCCGGCGGGACGGGGCACGACGACGGCCGGGCCCGGACCGCGCGGACGGTCAGGCTCCATTGTGCTCTTCTCCGGGGTGCGTCCGGGGGCGGGTGTCAGACTGTCGTCATGGTCCTCCCCGTCCTGCCCGCCCTCGCGACCCCGCCCCTGCTGACCGCCCTGGACCGCCTCCTGGCGGGCGAGACCGTGCCGTCCGGGGTGGAGGGGGACATCCAGGACGGGGCGGCCGCCACCACCCGGGCCTTCGGCGTGGAATGGGGGACGCTGCTGACCGTGCTGATGGCGTTCGCGATCGGCGCGGCGGTCGTGTACCTGGCCCTGCAGGTGGCACGCGTCGTGCTCGTGCGCCGCCCCGCGTTCCAGCACGGCGCCGCACGGCTGAGCCTGCCGGCCGCCGTCGCCGCCGGCCTGCTGGCCTCCCGGATCTGGCTCGGGGTCATGGCCGAGGAGCAGGCCTGGTACCGGCCGGCGTCGTTCCTCTTGCTCATCGCCGTGGCCGCCGCGGGCGCGTGGGCCGCGTGGCGCCTGGTCGGCGTGATCGAGGCGGGGATCCTCGGCCGCTACCAGGAGACCGGCGTCGAGCACCGCCGCGAGCGACGCATCCGCACGCAGACCATCCTGATCCGGCGCATCCTCAACGCGGTGATCGTGGTGGTGGTCGTCGCCGTGGTCCTGCTGGGGGTGCCCGAGGTGCGCTCGCTCGGGGCCGGCCTGCTCGCCTCCGCCGGTGTGATCTCGGTGATCGCCGGCCTGGCCGTGCAGTCCACGCTGACCAACGTGTTCGCCGGCTTCCAGCTCGCCTTCACGGACGCGATCCGGGTGGGCGACGTGGTGGACATGGAGGGCGTGTTCGGCACCGTCGAGGAGATCACCCTGTCCAACGTGGTGCTCAAGCTCTGGGACGGCCGCCGCATGGTCTACCCGTCCTCGCACTTCACCACCCGGCCGTTCGAGAACTGGACGCGGGTGGGCGCCGAGGTCTCCGGCGTCGTGGAGCTGGACGTGGACTGGCGCGTGCCCATGGACGCGCTGCGCGCACGACTCACCCAGCTGCTCGAGTCCACGGACCTGTGGGACGGACGCGAGCACGCGCTGCAGGTGACCGACGCGACCGGCGGCATCGTGCGCATCCGCGCCGTGGTCTCCGCCCGCAACTCCGGCGACCTCTGGGACCTGCGCTGCCTCGTGCGCGAGGACCTCGTGTCCTTCCTGCGCCACGAGCACCCCGAGGGCATCGTGGTGCAGCGCATGGTGGTCCGGCACCCCGCCCACGGCGACGCGTCACCCGCCTCCGAAGGCTCCGACGCGGAGGCCCGCGGTGGCGACCGGACGGGTGAGCCGGGCCCGGACGGCTCCGGGGTGGCGGCCCGCGAGCCGCGCCCGCGCACCGCGCCGCTGCCGCGCGTCGACGGCGCCGATCCGCGCCCGGACACCCTCACCACACCGCTGACCCGCGTGGGCGACCACTCCGGCCTGTACACCGGCTCGATGACGGCGGTGCAGCGCAACCGCGAACTCGCCGGCCCGGGCGAGGAGGCGTTCGCCGAGCGGCGCGCGCAGCAGGCCAAGCAGGCGGCGGAGGCCGCGGCGGCGGACGAGGCCGGACGGCGCAGCGGCGCCGGCTCCCACACGGACGGCCTCCTCGACGACGCCGTCACGCGCCGCCGTCAGGACGACGAGGACTGAGGCCCGGCGGGAGCGCTCAGCGCTCGAGCGTCGGGTCCCCGGGATCGACGGGCGTGAGCCGACGCCGCTCGGCCATCGGCTCGGACGCGGGCAGGCCGTGGGTGGCCGGGTCCGTCTCGGCGACGTGGCTCACGGCCTCGGGCGTGTGGTCCCCGTACTGCCGGTACTCCTTCACGCACAGCACGGGCTGATCGATCTCCTGCAGCAGCTCGTCCGAGACCGATCCCATGACGAACCGGCCGAAGCCGCCGCGGCGGCGCACGCCGATGACCACGATGGACGGGTCCAGCTCCGCGGCCACGTCCTTCATCTCCTCCACCGTGGACCGGCCGCGCGCGTACTGGCGGAACTCGGCCGTCACGCCGGAGGCGTCCAACCGGGCCTGCACGCCGCGCTGCTGCTCCTCCGTGACGAGGGACTTGGTGCGGTGCTCGCCGCCGGGGCCCGCATTGACCACCACCACGTGCTCGCCGGTGGAGCGGGCGATGTCCAGGGCGGTGTCCAGAGCGGCGTCCGCGGACTTCGAGGGGGCGTAGCCGACGAGGATGGTCATGGGGTGCCTCCGCGGGGTCGAGGGGACGGGTCTGAGGTCAGCGTAGTGCGGGCCGGGCCCGCGGCGGAGGGGCTCAGCCCTCGCGCAGGTGGCGCAGGTGCGCGGCCACCGTCTGGACGGCCACGCGGGCCACGGTGCCGGTGAGGCCGGGGTAGATGCGCGGGGCCAGGTCCTCGGGCGTGATCGTCGCCGCCTCGGTCTCGGGCAGCGCGGCCAGGGCGGCGCGGATCTGCTCCAGGCGGCCCTCGCGGTGGTGCCGGTAGTCGCGGGCGACGACGTCCAGCGGCTCCGGCACGGGCCCGTGCGCGGGCAGCACCGTGAGCGGGCCCGCCGCCTCGAGGCGGCGCAGGCTGGCCAGATAGTCGGTGAGAGTGCCGTCCGGGTGGTCGAGCATGGTGGTGCCCGAGCCGAGGATGGTGTCGCCCGTGATGACCGCGCCGTGCGCGCCCGCGTCCGGGACGGCGAACGAGTAGGAGTCTGAGGTGTGGCCCGGGGTGTGCCACGCCAGCACCGGGGTGCCGGCGACGTCGATCCGCTCGTCCGGCGTCAGGACGGCGGCCCCGCCGCGGCACCAGTCCGGGTCCGCGGCGCGCACGGGCGCGCCCGTGGCCGCGTGGAACGCGTCCACCCCGCCGGTGTGGTCGGCGTGCCGGTGCGTCACCAGGATGAGCGCGATCCGGCGCCCCTCGGCCGCCGCACGCACGCGCTCGAGGTGGGCGGCGACGTCGTCCTCCGGGCCCGGGTCCACCACGACGGCCGCGTCCGAGTCCGGTGCGGCGACCACGTACGTGTTGGTGCCCGCGAGGGTCATCGGGGAGGGGTTCTGGGCGGTCACGCAGCGCACCAGCGGGGCGGGCGTGGGGCCGGGCGTGGCGGTGGTCGTCGTCATAGGCTCGAGTGTATGGAGAACCAGCAGACCGGCCAGGCCGCGGACCGCGGCACCATCGACACGCGCGAGGGGCTCACGGGCAACTACGTGCAGTCCGGGGCGGAGTTCACGCGGGACACGAACTACATCGCGGACCGGATCGTGGCGGATCCGGAGGCCGTGCGGGCCCTGCCCGTGGCCGAGCCGTCCACGGTCGGCCGCGTGGGCGGCGGGCTCACCGAGGGGGCCGAGGCGTGGCCCGTCGAGGCGGGCCGCTACCGGCTCGTGGCGGCGCGGGCGTGCCCGTGGGCGAACCGGACGATCATCGTGCGGCGCCTGCTCGGCCTGGAGGACGCGATCTCGCTGGGCACCCCGGGGCCGACCCACGACGAGCGGTCCTGGACCTTCGACCTCGACGAGGGCGGGAAGGACCCCGTGCTGGGCACCGAGCGGCTCCAGGAGAACTACTTCACGCGGTTCCCGGACTACCCGCGGGGCATCACGGTGCCGGCGATCGTGGACGTGCCGACGGGCGGCGTCGTGACCAACGACTACCCGCAGATCACCCTCGACCTCTCGACGGAGTGGACCGCGTTCCACCGCGACGGCGCCCCGCAGCTGATCCCCGACGCCGGGCCGGAGCGGGACGAGATGTTCGAGGTGATCGAGCGCGTGTTCACCGAGGTGAACAACGGCGTGTACCGGTGCGGCTTCGCGGGGTCCCAGGAGGCGTACGACGCCGCGTACGAGCGGCTGTGGACCGCGATGGACTGGCTCGAGGAGCGCCTGACGACGCGCCGCTTTCTGATGGGGGAGCGGATCACCGAGGCCGACGTGCGGCTGTTCACCACGCTGGTGCGGTTCGACCCCGTGTACCACGGGCACTTCAAGTGCAACCGGAACAAGCTGACCGAGATGCCGGCGCTGTGGGGCTACGCGCGCGACCTGTTCCAGACCCCGGGCTTCGGCGACACGATCGACTTCGCGCAGATCAAGGAGCACTACTACGTGGTCCACGAGGACATCAACCCGACGGGCATCGTGCCCGCGGGCCCGGAGCTGGCGAGCTGGCTGAGCGAGCACGGGCGCGAGGAGTTCGGCGGTGACCCGTGGGGTGGCGGCACCGCACCCGGGCCCGTGCGCGAGGACGAGCGCGTGGACCCGGAGCACACGCCGCTGCGGTGAGGTCGCCCGGCCCGGCCCGCAACGCGGGTTGAGTTGTCGCGGGTTCTGGGCCGGGACACCCGTGAGAACTCAACCCGCGTTGGCGTGCGGACCGGGTGAGCGCCAGGGAGGCGCGCCGGGGATTGTTGAACAATCATCCTTCATGCCTCAAGATTGTGTGACCGGCACCTCAGCCGGGCCCGATCCGAGAGGACTGCACCGTGTCTCACGCGCCGCAGATCGACCTGAACTCCGACGTCGGCGAGTCCTTCGGCTCGTGGACGATGGGGGACGACGCCGCCATCATGCCCTCCGTCTCCTCCGCCAACGTCGCGTGCGGCTTCCACGCGGGCGATCCCTCGGGGATCGCCCAGACCTGCCGTGACGCGGTCGCCGCCGGCGTCACGATCGGCGCGCACGTCGGCTACCGCGACCTCGCCGGCTTCGGCCGCCGCTTCCTGGACTGCACGCCCACCGAGCTGGCCGATGACGTCCTCTACCAGATCGGCGCCCTCGACGCGCTCGCCCGCGCGGCCGGCGGCCAGGTCCGCTACGTGAAGCCGCACGGCGCCCTCTACAACACGATCGTCCGTCACGAGGCGCACGCCCAGGCCGTCGTCGACGGCGTCAGGGCGTTCGGCTCCGACCTCCCGCTGCTGCTCCTGCCCGGCTCCGTCGCCCTGGACAAGGCGGCCGCCGCGGGGTTGCGCGGCGTCGCCGAGGCCTTCGCGGACCGCGGCTACAACCCGGACGGCACGCTCGTCTCCCGCCGCGAGCCCGGCGCGGTCCTCCACGACGAGGACGCCGTCGCCGCCCGCATGGTGCGCCTGGCCACCGAGGGCGTCGTCGCAGCGGTGGACGGCACGGACGTGCGCGTCGACGCCGAGAGCATCTGCCTGCACGGCGACACGCCCGGCGCCGTGGCCATGGCCGCGGCCGTGCGCCGTGCGCTCGAGGGCGCGGGCGTGTCCATCAAGGCCTTCGCATGAGCGCCCCACATCACCCCGCCGCCACACCGCCGGCCCGCCCGATCCGCTGGGTCGGCACCCAGGGCTTCCTCGTCGAGTGCGCCTCGCTCGAGGACGTCATGGCCGTCCACGCCCACCTCACGGCCCACCCGGAGCGCGGCCAGCGCCAGGTCATGGCCGCCGCCGCGACCGTCCTGGTGACCTTCACCTCGCAGGCCGCCGCCGAGCACGCCGCACCGCGGGTCAGCACTCTCACCCCCGACGCCGGTGAGGTGACGGGGGGTCGGATCGTCGAGATCCCCGTGGTCTACGACGGCGAAGACCTCGCCGAGGTCGGTCGGCTCACCGGGCTCGGCGTCGACGGCGTCATCCGGGCCCACAGCGAGGCCGACTGGTTCGCCGCGTTCGGCGGCTTCGCGCCGGGGTTCATGTACTGCGCCTCCGAGGCGGCCCCGTTCGAGGCGCCCCGCCGCAGCTCGCCCCGCACGGCCGTCCCCGCGGGCGCCGTCGCCGTCGCCGGGGCCTTCTCCGCCGTCTACCCGCGCACCTCGCCCGGCGGCTGGCAGCTGCTCGGGCACACCACCGCGGCCCTGTGGGACCTCGGCCGCGAGCAGCCCGCCCTGCTGCAGCCCGGCGACCGTGTCCGCTACGTCCCCGTGCGCCCGACGGCGTCCGTCACCTCCGGCACGGACGCGGCGGTCGACGCCACCCCGCCCGCCGACGCCGCGGCCGGCCTCCCGTCCGTGGCCGGCCGCCGCGGCGTCACCGTCGTGGACCCGGGGCTCCTGACCCTGGTCCAGGACCTGGGCCGCCCGGGCCTGGGCGACCTCGGCGTCGTCGTGTCCGGCGCGGCCGATCGGGACGCGGCGCGCCAGGCGAACCGGCTCGTGGGCAACCGCTCACGCGAGGCGGTGCTGGAGACCGCCCTGGGCGGCCTCACCCTCACCGCGCACGGCCACCAGGTGATGGCCCTGGCCGGCGCCGAGGCCGGCGGGACGATCACCGCGGCCGACGGCGCCACGCGCCGGGTGCCCGCCCGCACGCCGTTCGTCGTGCTGGACGGCCAGACGCTGACGGTGGACGAGCCGGTCGGCGGCCTGCGCGTGTACGTGGGCCTCCGGGGCGGGCTCGACGTGCCGCCCGTGCTCGGCAGCCGCTCGACCGACACCCTGTCCGGGCTCGGCCCCGCCCCGCTGACGGCGGGGGACCGCCTCGCCCGCCGCGTCGGCCCGGATGCGAGGGGCGCCGCCGGCGCCTCCGCCGCGAGACCGACCGCCGCCGGCGCCCCCGCCTCGGCGGAGGCCGGCGTCGTGATGGTGGGGGACCCGGAGACCGCGCTGCGCCCCATGCCCGCGCCCGGCCAGGTGGCCGTGCTGCGCGTGGTCCCCGGCCCCCGCGACGACTGGTTCGGCGAGGCGGGCCTGGAGCGCCTGTTCACGCAGGACTGGGACGTGAGCCAGCAGACCGACCGGATCGGGGTGCGCCTCACGGCCCCCGACGACGGCGCGCCGCTCGAGCGCGTGCGGGAGGGCGAGCTGAAGTCCGAGGGCGCCGTGCGCGGCGCGCTGCAGGTGCCGCCCTCGGGTGAGCCCGTCCTGTTCCTCTCCGACCATCCGGTCACCGGCGGCTACCCGGTGATCGGCGTCGTGGCCCGCGCGGACCTCAGCCTGGCGGCCCAGCTGCCGCCGGGCGCCCGCGTCCGCTTCGTCCCCCATCCCCGCCCCGGCGCCGAGACCGTCGTCGACTCCGCATCGCCCTCCGAGGAGACCCCCGCATGACCACCACCCCCGCCGCCCGCCCCGTCACGCGGGTGCTCATCGCCAACCGCGGCGAGATCGCCGTGCGCGTGGCCCGCGCCGCCCGCGACCACGGCATCGCCTCGATCGCCGTCTACTCGGATCCGGACGCCGACGCCCTGCACGTGGCCGTCGCGGACGAGGCCTTCCACCTGCCGGGCGCGTCCTCGGCGGACACCTACCTGAAGATCGACGCGGTCCTCGACGTCGCCCGCCGCGCCGGCGCCGACGCCGTGCACCCGGGCTACGGCTTCCTCTCCGAGAACGCCGACTTCGCGCAGGCCGTGATCGACGCCGGGATGACCTGGATCGGCCCGTCGCCGGACGCCATCCGCGCCCTCGGCGACAAGATCACCGCCCGCTCCCTCGCCCAGCAGGCGGGCGCCCCGCTCGTGCCGGGTTCGGACGGCCCCGTGCCGGACGCCGCCGCCGCGCGCGCGTTCGCCGAGGAGCACGGCCTGCCGATCGCCATCAAGGCGGCCTTCGGCGGCGGCGGCCGCGGCATCCGCGTGGTGCGCGAGCTCGGCGACGTCGAGGACGCGTTCGAGGCGACCGTCCGCGAGGCCGTCGCCGCGTTCGGCCGCGGCGAGTGCTTCGTGGAGCGCTTCCTGGACCGCCCCCGCCACGTGGAGGCCCAGGTCCTCGCCGACGAGCACGGCCACGTGGCCGTGCTCGGCACCCGCGACTGCTCCCTGCAGCGCCGCAACCAGAAGCTCGTGGAGGAGGCCCCGGCGCCGTTCCTCACGGACAAGCAGCGCGAGCGCATCCACACCTCCGCCCGCGAGATCTGCCGCGCCGCCGGGTACACCGGGGCCGGCACGGTCGAGTACCTCGTGGCCCCGGACGGCCTCATCAGCTTCCTGGAGGTGAACACCCGCCTGCAGGTGGAGCATCCGGTCACCGAGGAGGTCTTCGGCGTGGACCTGGTGCGCGAGCAGTTCCGCGTCGCCGCCGGCGAGCCGCTGAGCATCCCCGAGGACCCGACGCCGCGCGGCCACGCCCTCGAGTTCCGCCTCAACGCCGAGGACCCGGCGTACGGCTTCCTGCCCGTGCCCGGCCCGATCGACGCGTTCGAGGCCCCCACCGGCCCCGGGGTCCGCATGGACTCCGGCGTCCGCACCGGCTCCGTGGTGCCGGGCGAGTACGACTCCCTGCTCGCCAAGCTCATCGTGTGGGGCGAGGACCGCGCCCAGGCCGTCGCCCGCGCCCGCGACGCCCTGGCCGAGCTGCGCATCGACGGCGTGCCCACCGTGGTGCCGTTCCACCGCGCCGTGCTCGAGCAGGACGCCTTCACCTCGGGGGACCGCCTCGGCGTCTACACCACGTGGATCGAGTCCGAGTTCGCCGAGCCGCTGGCCGAGTCCCCCTACCTGAGCGCCGAGGTGCCCGCCGGCGGCCGCACCGCCGTCACCGTCGAGCTGGACGGCCGCGCCGTGCGCCTGGGCCTGCCCGCCGATCTCTACGCGGCCCTCCTCGGAGGCGGCGGCGCGGGTGCCGCGGCCCCGGCCGGCGCTGCCGGCGCCGGGAAGCCCGACGACGACGGCGCCGTGGCCTCGCCGGTCACCGGCACCCTGGCCTCGTGGAAGGTCGAGGACGGCGCCGAGGTGGTCGAGGGTGACACGGTCGCGATCGTCGAGGCGATGAAGATGGAGACGCCGATCCGTGCCCCGCGTGCGGGCCGGATCCAGCTCCTCGTGGCCGAGACCCCGGCCTCGGTGACGCGCGGCCAGGCGATCGCCCGGCTGGGGGCGTGAGGGTGCCGGCGCGCGGCGGTGTCACCGGGGAAGGCCTCGCGCCCGGCGTCGGCGGCGGCGAGTCCGCCCCGGCTCCGGCTCCCGTGGCCGCGGCCGCACAGCTGCGGCAGCGGATCGCGGCGGCCGGGCTCGTGCCGGGGGAGCGACTGGGAGAGGTGGCGCTGGCCGCCGAGCTCCAGGTCAGCCGCAACAGCCTGCGCGAGGCGTTCACCATGCTGGCCTCGGAGGGCCTCGTGGAGCGCCGGCCGCACCGCGGGGTGTTCGTGGCGGCGCCGGGTCCGGAGGACGTGCGTGGGCTGTACCGCACGCGTCGGGTGATCCAGCTCGGCGCCCTCGAACACGGCGAGCTCACCCCCGGTGCGGCGCGCCAGCTGCGCTGTGCCCAGGACCTGCTCTCGGGCGGCCCGGACACCCCCGCGCGGGTCCTGGGCGACGCCAACCATCGCGTCCACGTCGGCATCGTGGACCTGGCCGGCGCCCCCGAGCTCACGCGGCTCATGGCGTCGGTGCAGGCCCGCGTGCGCCTGGCGTTCCACCCCATGGACGAGCAGACGCGCCTGCACGTGCAGTTCGCGGACCGCAACCGGTGGATCGTGGAGCGGCTGCTGGCCGGCGACCTCCCCGCGGTGCACGCCATGTTCGGCGACTACCTGGACGAGGCGGAGCAGTTCGTCCTGGCGCACCTCGCCGCCGTGGGGGACTGACCGCCTCCCCGGGCCCCGACGGTCACGGGACCTGGAACATCCGGTCCGGCAGGTCCGTGATGAGCATGTGCCCGGGCGCGTGCGTGATGGCCAGCGGCGGGCGGGACTCCATGATCGCCGCCTGCGGCGTCACCCCGCACGCCCAGAACACGGGCAGGTGGCCCTGCGGGACCTCGACGGCGTCGCCGAAGTCCGGTGCCGCCAGGTCCGTGATCCCGAGGCCGGCCGGGTCGCCCACGTGCACGGGCGCGCCGTGCACCGCGGGGTAGCGGGAGGTGATGCGCACGGCGTCGGCCACGCGGTCGGCGGGGATGGGGCGCATCGAGACCACGAGCGGGCCCGAGAGGCGGCCCGCCGAGGCGCAACGCCGCGTGGTGCGGTACATCGGCACGTTCACGCCGGCGTCCTGGTGGGCCATCCGGATGCCCTCGGCCACCAGGGCGGACTCGAAGGTGAACGAGCAGCCGATCACGAACGTCACGAGGTCGTCCCGCCACACGTCGAGCAGATCCGTGGGGCGGTCCGTCTCGACGCCGTCGCGGTACACCACGTACTGCGGCACGTCCGTGCGGACGTCGCCGTCCAGCGCGGGGCCGTTGACCTCGCCGGCCTCGAAGACGCCGAGCAGCGGCACGGCCTGGGGGTTGCGCTGGGCGAAGAGCAGGACGTCGTAGGCGTGGTCCTGCGGGATCGAGACGAGGTTCGCCTGCGCGTAGCCGTCGGCGATCCCCGAGGTCGGCCGCACGAGCCCCGCGCGGAAGCGCTCGCGGGCCTGCGCGGGGGTCGTGGCGCCGTCCAGCGGCGGCAGCGGTTTCGTCGTGGTCATCTCAGGCACCGGTGATCATCTCGACCATGGGGATGAACCCGCGCACCGCGATGAACACGGAGACGATCCACGCGAGCGCGCCGATCACGAGCAGCCACCCGGGGTAGCGGTAGCCGTGCAGCAGGTCGCGGCGGCGCCAGGCCACGTACAGGAGGGCGGCGAAGCCGACCGGCAGGATCATGCCGTTGAACGCGCCGGCGAACACGAGCAGCGTCTGCGGTGCCTGGCGCAGCGCCAGGTAGAGGGCGGTGCAGACCACGATGAAGGCGACCGTCAGCAGGTTGCGGGTGCGGGCGCTGGTGGTGGAGCGGGTGACGAAGCTGATCGAGGTGTACGACGCACCGATCACGGAGGTGACGGCGGCGGCCCACAGGACGATGCCGAACATGCGCAGGCCGATGTCGCCGGCGGCGGCCTGGAAGGCGGAGGCGGCCAGGTTGTCCTTGGACAGCACCGCCCCCGAGGCGACGACGCCGAGGATCGCCAGGAACAGGAGGGCACGCATCAGGCCGGTCACGAGGATCGAGGCCACGGAGCTGCGGGTGATGTCCTGGACGTCGTCCACGCCCTTCACTCCGGAGTCGATCATGCGGTGGGCGCCCGCGTAGGTGATGTACCCGCCGATGGTGCCGCCCACGAGGGTGACGATCACGAAGAAGTCGACCTCCTCCGGCATCACGGACTGGCGCAGGGCCTCGCCCACGGGCGGGGCGGAGGTGATGGCCACGTACAGCATCAGCAGGATCATGACGGCGCCGAGCACCACCACGATCCGGTCCAGGGCCACACCGGCGCGCTTGGAGAGGAAGATCAGCAGCGCGATGAGGGCGGAGACGGCGCCGCCGATCAGGGGGTCGACGCCGAGCATGGCGTTCGCGCCGAGGCCGGTGCCGGCGATGTTGCCGATGTTGAAGACCATGCCGCCGAGGAACACGAGCGCGGCGAGGACCCAGCCGAGGCCAGGCAGGACGCTGTTGGCCAGCTCCTGGGCGCGCATGCCGGAGACGCCGATGACGCGCCACACGTTCATCTGGACGGCGACGTCGATGAGGATCGAGACCAGGATGGCGAACGCGAACGCGGCGCCCATCTGGACGGTGAACGTGGCGGTCTGCGTGATGAAGCCGGGGCCGATGGCCGAGGTGGCCATGAGGAACATGGCGCCGAGCAGTGCGGTGCGCCGGGTGGCGCTCGCGGCGCGGGAGTCGGTCTTCGGCGCGGTGCCCGAGGGGGTCGAGCCGTCCGGTCCGGCGTGGGGGATGTCTGCGTGGGACACGGTGGTCACCTTCGTCGAGGGCGCCAGGCGAGGTGACGGGCGTCACGAGGCGCTGGGGAGACGGTAGCTGTTGTTGAACAATCCTGGCAACAGCACCAGCGAGTCTCGTGGCATCCCCGTCCGAAGGAACGCCTCACCTGCCTGGCGCACCCCGCCCCGCGCCGCGACCATGGAGACATGTCGCACACGTCTGAACAGTCCTCGCCCCTCGCCGATCAGGTCCCGCCGGGCGGTCCCGACGAACCGCACGCCGCCGAAGGCGTGCATGCCCGCCTCAACTGGCTCCGCGCGGGCGTGCTCGGCGCCAACGACGGCATCGTGTCCGTCGCCGCCACCGTCGTCGGAGTCGCCGGTGCGACGACGGCGCTCACCCCGGTCCTGCTGGCCGGTGCCGCCGCCGTGGTCGGCGGCGCCTTCTCCATGGCGCTGGGCGAGTACGTGTCCGTCTCCTCGTCCTCCGACTCGCAGAAGTCGCTGATCGCCAAGGAGCGCCGCGAGCTCGAGGAGGATCCCGAGGGCGAGCTGGAGGAGCTCGTGCAGCTCTACGAGGCGGACGGCCTGAGCCGGGCCACGGCCGAGGCCGCTGCGCGGGAGCTCACCGAGAAGGACGCGCTCGCCGCGCATCTGCGCATGGAGCTGGGCATGGCGGAGGAGGACGTCGTCAGCCCCTGGGCTGCCGCCGGGGCCTCCTTCCTCGCGTTCCTCGTGGGCGCGCTGCTGCCCTTCCTGACGGTCGTCCTGGCGCCGGTGGACTTCCGTATCCCGCTCACGTTCGGGGTCACCCTCGTGGCCCTCGCTGTGACCGGCTGGGTCGGGGCCCGGCTCGGCGACGCGCCCGCGCTGCGGGCGGCCGTGCGCGTCGTCCTCGGCGGTGCCCTGGCGCTCGGCCTGACCTTGGCGGTGGGCTCGCTGCTGGGGGCGTCGGTCGCCTGATCCGCGCCGCAGGGGTGGGCCGGCCCAGCGCCCGTGGCCGCGCCGAGCCGTGGCGAGCGGAGCGGCCCTGGGGGCCGAGGACCGTGCGCATACCACAGGCGCCCCCCGTCGAGTTGAAGCGACGCCCACGGTTCGCGTAAGGTGGGACGGCGCACGCCGCGTTGTTCTCGTCGTTCCATCGGTCAGGTGACCGGGGGGCGGCGGGTCGGAAAAGCAACGCGCTCCCGCAGACCGGATCCCGGGACGTCCTCAGGGCGGACCGGGGCTCACCGTCCACACCAGCGATCCCATAAGGAACTTCGGTTGGCTCTCACCCAGCCTGGTCCCCCTTTTCGAGAAGTCGCAGTAAGAGTGCGGTGTCCACACCCGGGGCGGGGCTCACAACAGGTGTCCGCGGACAGGTCCGCGGCTCGCCGCCATGCGGGTTCCGCCCGTCCTTTTACTACTACTTGCCACGAGGAGTGATCATGGCAGCTCACTGCCAGGTAACCGGGGCTGGGCCGGGATTCGGCCACAGCATCTCCCACTCGCACCGTCGCACCAAGCGCCGGTTCGACCCGAACATCCAGAAGAAGACCTACTGGGTCCCCTCCCTGCGCCGCAACGTCACCCTGACGCTGTCCGCCAAGGGCATCAAGACCATCGACGTGCGCGGTATCGACGCCGTCGTGGCGGACCTGATCGCGAAGGGAGTGAAGCTCTGACATGGCCAAGGACAAGGACGTTCGTCCGATCATCAAGCTGAAGTCCACCGCCGGCACCGGGTTCACCTACGTGACCCGCAAGAACCGCCGGAACAACCCGGACCGCATCACCCTGAAGAAGTACGACCCGGTGGTCCGCAAGCACGTCGACTTCCGAGAGGAGCGCTGAGATGGCCAAGAAGTCCAAGATCGCCAAGAACGAGCAGCGCAAGGCCATCGTGGCCCGTTACGCCGAGAAGCGTCTCGAGCTGCGCAAGACCCTCGTGGACCCGAACGCGTCGGACGAGGCCCGCGAGGCCGCCCGCCTGGGCCTGCAGAAGCTGCCCCGCGACGCCTCCCCGGTCCGCGTGCGCAACCGCGACGCCATCGACGGTCGCCCCCGCGGCACCTTCCAGCGCTTCGGCATCTCCCGCGTGCGCTTCCGCGACATGGCGCACCGTGGCGAGCTGCCCGGCGTGACCAAGTCCTCCTGGTGACCTGAGGCCCGGCCTCCGGGCGCTCGGCACCACCGCGACGGCGGCGTCCCTCCTGAGGAGGGGCGCCGCCGTCGTCGTGCCCCGGGGATGAGGGCCGCCCGGGTCACGGGAAATCGCGGATTCTCGCGGTTCAGGGGGCGATTCGCCCGCGGAGAGATGGTACGTTCACAACTGGCAGCCCGGTCCCAACGGCCCGGGAACCGTAACCGACGTCCCATAGGGAGGACCCATGGCCATGAACCGCAAGGAACTCGTCGCCGCCGTCGCCGAGCGCTCCGGCAACACCCAGGCCGCCGTCAGCGATGTGCTGGACGCCCTCTTCGAGGTGTTCACCGCCCAGGTCAAGAAGGGCGAGAAGGTCTCGATCCCGGGCTGGCTGGCCGTGGAGCGCACCGAGCGCAAGGAGCGCACCGGCCGCAACCCGCGCACCGGCGAGGAGATCACCATCCCGGCCGGCCACTCCGTGAAGGTGACCGCCGGCTCCAAGCTCAAGGCCGCCGCCTCCGAGTGATCCCGGCCGCGGTGCGCGTCTCCGGACCCGCGCCGTACGCCGCAGGACGGGCGTCCCACCCTCGGGTGGGGCGCCCGTCGTCGTCCCCGGCCGCGTAGGATGGGCGGACGATCGTCCGGCCGACGTGGACCGGGGCCGTGAGGAGAGGAGTCGTGGCATGCGCAGCGCCGTCGCCGCCGCTCCGTGGGCCCCGTCCGGCCTCGAGGACCCCCGTCCGCGCGTCGTGCGTGGACCGGCCCGTCTGGCCCGGGGCTGGGCCGGGGCCCTGGCGATGACCGCCCTGGCCGCGCTGTTCCACACCGCTGCCGAGCCCGGTCACGGGTTCCCCGAGGTCGGCGTGGTCGCCTTCGCGGCCGTCCTCGCCGCCCCGCTCTGCACCGCCCTGGCGGGCCGCGCCCTCTCGCTGTGGCGCACCGCCGCCGCCGTCGCGATCGCCCAGGGGCTGTTCCACATGCTCTACGGGCTCGCCGCCGGCGGCCACGCCGTGGCGCCGGTCGCCGGCGTCGACCCCGCCCACCTCGGCCACGCCCGTCCCGGCGCCGGGGCCCTCCTGGCGCCGGGGGAGGCCCTGTCCGGCGCCCCCGCCGGCCACCTGACCGACCTGCGCATGCTCGCGGCCCACGTGATCGCCGCGGTCCTCACCGTGCTGGTGCTGCGGCGCGGTGAGGTCCTCGTGCTCGCCATCGCCGAACGCGTGGTGGCCGTCGTCTGCCCGCCGCCGGCCGCGCACGGCCCCCTGCCGGCGCCGGCCCGCCTCCGTGTCCCCGTCCCGCCGGTGCTCCGGCCGGCGACGTCCCTCGCCCTCCTCGGCTCTCCGGGGCGGCGCGGCCCGCCGTTCGCCCTCGCGGCCTGAGGACGCCGGCTCCGTCCGCGTCTCGAGGCCCGACCGCGCCCGACGACCCTTCGGAACGGTCCGCCCGCGACTCCCGTCCGGGACCGCGGCAGACCCGTGAGGACACCACCATGCATCACCAGACCACCCCTGTCCGCCGCGCCGCTCGCGCCGCCGCCGGACTCACCCTGCTGCCCGCCCTCGTCGTCGCCGGAGCCGCCCCCGCGGCCGCGCACGACGAGCTCATCCGCACCGCCCCCGCGGTCGGCGAGACGGCCACGACGGCGCCGTCGGAGGTCTCACTGACCTTCAGTGGCGAGCTGATCGACGGCGAGGGCATCCAGAACCTCCTGCAGGTCCGCGACGCCGACGGCAACCAGTGGCAGTCCGCTGCCGGCACCGTGGACGGCCCCACCTTCTCCGCGCCGCTGTGCGAGGGGCTGCCCAACGGCGACTACGAGGTCGCCTACCGCGTCGTCTACTCGGACGGGCACTCCGAGGAGCGCTCGTTCGACTTCGCGGTGGACGACCCGGCCGCACCGGCCGCCGGCACCGCGCCCCAGGGCTGCGGCACCGCCGTCGCCGGGGCCTCGACCGCCGCCTCCCCGGAGGCCACGGCAGGTCAGGGCGACGCCGCCTCGGCCGAGGCGACCGCGCAGGCGGACGGCTCCGACGCCGCGCAGCCCGCGGACACCGACGCGCTGCCCGCCTGGGTGTGGGTCGCCGGCATCGCCGGCCTGGCCGTGCTCGTCGTGGCCTTCCTCCTGATGGGCCGCCGCGCCCGCGCACTCGGCCACCTCGACGACGGCCGCTGACCTCTGATCCCCGGTCGGCCCCCTGAGGGGGCCGGCCCCGCCCTCGCGCGCCCGAACGCCCCGCGCGTCGTCGCGCGCCCGCCTGACAAGGAACCCCACAGACGTGACCACCACCTCCCCCCGCGCCCCTCGCCGCCTCGGCGCCGCCGCCGTGCTCGCCGTCGCCGCCCTCGGCCTGACGGCCTGCGCCGGAGACGACGCCGGCTCCGCCCCGAGCGCGTCGGACGCCTCGAGCGTCGCGCCGGCCACGGACGCCGCCCCGGCCTCGGATGCCTCGCCGGCCGCGTCCACCGCGGACGGCCAGGCCGCCGGCCTCACGATCACCGACCCCTGGACGAAGGCCACCGAGGAGGGCATGACCGGCTCCTTCGGCATGCTCGAGAACTCCTCGGACCAGGACCTGCACATCGTCGGCGTCCGCTCGGAGCTGGGCGAGACGGTCGAGCTCCACGAGATGGTCTCCGGCGAGGACGGCCAGATGGTGATGCAGGAGAGCCCCGACGGCTTCACCGTGCCCGCGGGCGGGAGCCTCGAGCTCGCCCCGGGCGGCAACCACGTGATGTTCATGGGCCTGACCGACCCGATCGAGCCGGGTGAGGACGTGACCTACGACCTCGAGCTGGAGGACGGCTCCACCCTCGAGGTCACCTCCGTGGTCCGGCCCTTCACCGGCGCCAACGAGTCGTACCACGGCGGCGAGTCCCACGAATCGGAGGACCATGCCGACCACTGACCCCGCCGTCCGGCCGGACGACCACCACGGGTCGGGCGGGCGCGAGGGCGCCCGCCCGGCCCCGGGGGGCCCCTCCCGCCGCGGCCTGCTCCTCGGGGCGGGCGCGGTGGGCGGCGGCCTGCTGGGCACGGCGCTCGGCTACGGCGCCGGCCACGCGTCGGCCTCGACCGCCCCGGGCGCGTCCGCCGCGCCCGGGGCGGGGGCCTCACCCTCCGAGGTCATGGGCGACACCGGCATCGAGGGCGACGTCGGCCGGGCCGGCTGGGCCGAGCCCGGCGGCCAGGCCGCCCGGGTGGCCGTCAGCTCGCCCGTGGGCACGGACACCGTGCCGTTCCACGGGCCGCGCCAGGCCGGCGTCGACACCCCCGCCCAGGCCCACGCCGTCTTCCTCGCCCTCGACCTGCGCGAGGACGCGGACCGGGTGCGCATCGAGCGGATGCTGCGCCTGCTCACCGACGACGCGGCGCGTCTGACCCAGGGCCGCGCCACGATCGCCGACACCGAGCCGGAGCTCGCCGCCGCCCCCGCGCGGCTCACCGTGACGTTCGGCTTCGGCCCGGAGCTCGTCCGCCGCGTGGCCCCGGACCGGGCCCCGGCCTGGCTGCGCCCGCTGCCGGCGTTCGAGCAGATCGACCGCCTGGACCCCGCGTTCAGCGACGGCGACCTGCTGCTGCAGATCTGCGGCGACGACCGGATGTCCGTGGCCCACGCCCGGCGCATGCTCCTCAAGGCGGCCCGGCCGTTCGCCACCGAGCGCTGGGTGCAGGAGGGCTTCCGCTCCGCCCGCGGCGCCCACCCCACCGGCACCACGATGCGCAACCTCTTCGGGCAGGTGGACGGCACCGGCAACCCGGCGGCGGGCACCCCGCACCTCGACCGCGTGGTGTGGGGCGTGGGCGCCGAGCAGGTGGGTGTCACCCCGTGGATCGCGGACGGCACGTCCGTGGTGATCCGGCGCATCGAGATGCTCATGGACACGTGGGACGAGCTCGACCGCCCGGCCAAGGAGAAGGTCATCGGCCGTCGCCTCGGCACCGGCGCCCCCCTCACGGGGGAGCAGGAGCACGATGAGCCGGACTTCGACGCCGTCGGCCCCACGGGCTTCCCGGTCATCTCGGACATCGCGCACCTGCGGCGGGCCCGCGGGGAGGAGCCCGAGTACGGGATGCTGCGCCGCGGCTACAACTACGACGACCCGCGCGGGGCGCTGGAGGCGGGCTCCGGCCTGATCTTCGCCGCCTACCAGGCGGACGTGGACCGCCAGTTCGTCCCCGTCCAGGCCCGGCTCGCGGAGTCGGACCACCTGAACCTGTGGACCGTGCCCGTCGGCTCGGCGGTCTTCGCGATCCCGCCCGGCTGCGCCGAGGGCGGGTTCGTGGGCGACGCCCTGTTCGCCTGACCCGGGGGCCCGACGACGGCGAGGTCGGCCCCACCGTCGTCGGGCGTCCGCATGCTTTGAGAGGATGGACCCCATGTCCGCCGCCACCGCCCCCGCCCGGGGCAGCCATCCCGCCGAGAACGACGACGCCGCCCGCCCCGGTCCGTCGGGGCCGGTCGGAGTGCCCCGGTGGATCTGGGTGCTCGTGGCCGCCGCGGGAGCCGCCGGCCTCGCCGCCGCCGGCTGGCTGACCGGCGTCACCGCCGCGCGCCAGCTCTCCGACCCGGGGTGGATCACCCGCTGGGGCGTGCCCGTGGGGGAGCTCGTCTCCAACGTGGCGATGTCCCTGACCATCGCCGCGCTGATCTTCGCGGCCGGGGTCCTGCCGCCCCACGCGGCGGGCACGGAACGGTGGCACCGCTCCGCCCGGCAGCGGCGCGAGGACGCGGACGCCGCACCGCTGCCCGAGCACCCCGCGTTCACCCGCGTGATGCGGATCGCCGCCGTCAGCGCCGGCGTGTGGACGGTGGCCGCGCTGGCCGTCGGCGTGCTGTCCTACTCGGACCTCGCCGGCATCCCCGTCACGGCGGGGCAGGGCTTCACGGACGGCCTGGCGGCCTACGTGGTCGGCATCTCGGTGGGCCAGGCGTGGTTCTGGGTCACCGTGATCGCCGCCGTCGTGACCACGTTGGCGATCGCCGTCCGCTCCCACAACGGCCTGTTCTGGACCGGCATCCTGGCGATGCTCGCCCTCGTGCCCCTGGCCCTGATCGGGCACGCGGCGGGCGGTGACGACCACAACGGCGCCGTGAACTCGATCGGCCTGCACCTGCTCGGCGTCGTCGTGTGGGTGGGCGGGCTGCTCGTGCTCGTCGCGATCTCGGACACCCTCGTGGGGCCCAACGGGGCGCAGGGGCGGGGCCGCAGCCTGCGCCGGCAGGGCCCGGCGCCCCTGCTGCACACGGTCCTGACCCGCTACTCCGTGCTCGCCGGGCTGGGCCTGGTGACGGTGGCGCTGTCCGGCGTGGTCAACGCGTCGATCCGCATGGACGATCCGGCCCAGCTGCTGAGCCCCTACGGCATCCTCGTGTCGGCCAAGTTCCTGGCGGCCCTGGGCCTCGGCCTGATCGGCCTGCTGCACCGCCGGTGGGTGATCCCCCGCCTCGACGCCGGCCCGGACCGTCCCAGCCCCGCCCCCGCGCGTCGCCTGCTGTGGCAGCTCATCGCCGTGGAGGCCGTGATCATGGGCGCCGTCATGGGCGTCTCCTCCGTGCTCTCCCGGACCGCCCCGCCTGTGCCGGAGGAGCTCGCGCCGGACGCCTCCCCGGCCCGCATCCTCACCGGCTACGAGCTGCCGCCGGCCCTCGAAGGAGCCCGGTGGATCACGATGTGGCGGTTCGACTGGCTGTGGGTCGCGATCATCGCGTTCCTGTCCCTGTGGTACCTGCGCTCCGTGTGGCAGCTGCACCGCCGCGGCGACCGGTGGCCCGTGCTGCGCACCGTCGCGTGGCTCGCGGGCCTGGCCGTGCTGCTGTGGGCGACCTCCGGGTCCCCGGCCGTGTACGGCCGCGTCCTGTTCAGCGCGCACATGGTGGGCCACATGACGCTGACGATGCTCAGCCCCGTCTTCCTCGTCCTGGGCGCGCCGATCACCCTGGCGCTGCGGGCCCTGCCGTCCCGCACGGACGGGACGCGCGGCCCGCGCGAGTGGATCCTGTGGATCGTGCACTCCCCGTGGGGCCGGTTCATCACGAACCCGATCGTGGCGGGGGTCAACTTCGCCGGCTCGATCCTGGTGTTCTACTACACGGACTTCTTCCGGTTCTCGCTGCAGACCCACGTGGGCCACGAGTTCATGAACGTCCACTTCCTGCTGACCGGGTTCCTGTTCGCGCTGGTCATGATCGGCTCGGATCCGCTGCCGCGCCGGCCCCCGTACGCCCTGCGGCTCGTGCTGCTGATGGCCACGATGATCTTCCACGCCTTCATCGGCGTCGCCATGACCACCTCCACCGGCCTGATGCAGGCGTCCTGGTTCGGCAACATGGGCCGCGACTGGGGCCCCACCGCCCTCGAGGACCAGCGCATCGGCGGCGCGGTGATGTGGGGCATCGGCGAGTTCCCCACCGTGATGATGGCGGTGATGGTGGCCGTGCTCTGGTATCGCAGCGACCGCAAGAACGCGGTCCGGCTGGACCGGCAGGCCGACCGCGACGGCGACGCGGAGCTGCGCCGCTGGAACGAGATGTACGCCCGCATGCACGGCACCCCCGCCACCGACGCCCCGAGCGGCGCCGAGCCCATGGCCCGCGACTCCTCCACCGGCCCCGAGGAGGCCCGCGATGTCCGCTGACCGTCTCCCTCCCCTCGGCCGCCCGGCCGCGCCCCGGCGTGGTCGGCTGCGTCTCGTGGCCGCCGTCGCCGCCGGTCTGCTCGCCCTGACGGGCTGCGGGGCCGGGGACGGCGATCCGGCCGCCGCGTCCGCGCCCGCGGACGGAGTCCACGGCGACGCCGGCACCGCGGCGCCCACGGAGTCGGCGGCCCCGGAGGGGCTCGGCCTGGGCGACCGTCAGGACGAGCGCATGGCGCAGGCCGCGGCCGAGCGTGCGGCCACGTTCGGCTTCGTCCGGCAGCGGGCCGCCACGGCGGAGGAGATCGACGCGGCCCGCGAGGACTCCCGGGACCGGCGCGCGGACGCGGACCGGACCACCGTGCAGCCGGCGCAGTGCAAGGCGCCGCTGACCGCCCTGGACTTCTCCCCGATCGCCCTCGACGAGGCCGAGGCCACGCGCGTGGACGTCGGCGCCGACACCTTCACGGGCACGGGCACCGTGGAGGTCGCCCGGCTCACGCGCCAGGGCCGCCAGGACGTCGAGCGGCACATCCAGACCGTCAACGCCCTGCGCGCCGACTGCCGCGAGATGACCATGACCGTGCAGGAGGGGGACGCGACCGTCGACTACCGCCTCGAGGTCTCCGACGCGCCGCTGTCCGACGGCACGCCTGCGCAGTCCGCCCTCGTGTGGGAGCGGACCGTGGCCTCGGAGTCCGAGCCCCAGCTCACGGCCCAGGTGCTCACCGCCGTCACCTCCGACGCCGTGGTGATGGTCTCCTTCGTGGGCCGGCCCGAGGCCGGGCGCAAGGAGTTCACCCTCATCGCCGAGGAGATGCTGGCCGCCGCCCTGGCCGCCGACTGAGCCGGACCCGCCCGGCGGCGTCGTCTTTCCCCCTGTGACGCCGCCGGCGTCCGCTCACGGCTGACGCGTCCGGGGCGTGCGTCATGATGGTGGACATGACCGCACCGCAGACCCCGAACCCCGCCCCGTCCGCTGACGCCCCCGCCGCCGTGCCGCGCGCGGCCACCCGGGTGCGCGCGTCCGAGCTCGTGGGCCGCGGCTGGCTGAACACCGGCGGCGAGCAGGTGGCCCTCGAGGACCTGCGCGGCAAGGTCGTGCTCCTCGACTTCTGGACGTTCTGCTGCATCAACTGCCTGCACGTCCTGGACGAGCTGCGCCCGCTCGAGGAGGAGTTCGCGGACGTGCTCGTCACGGTGGGCGTGCACTCGCCCAAGTTCGAGCACGAGGCGGACCCGGACGCGCTCGCGGCCGCCGTCGAGCGCTACGCCATCGAGCACCCCGTGCTGGACGACCCCGAGCTGACCACGTGGCAGGCGTACTCGGCGCGCGCGTGGCCCACCCTCGTGGTGGTGGACCCGGAGGGCTACATCGCCGCGCACCTGTCCGGCGAGGGGCACGTGGCCGGGCTCTACGGGCTCGTGCGCGAGCTCGTGGCCGAGCACGAGGCCAAGGGCACGCTGCACCGCGGCTCCGGCCCCTACGTCCCGCCCGCGCCCGTGGCCCGGGACCTGTCGTTCCCCGGCAAGGCCGTGTCGCTCGGCGGCCGCGGCTCCCGCCCGGGCTCGTTCCTCGTCTCGGACACCGGCCACCACCGCCTCCTGGAGGTCGCCGAGGACCTGACCACGGTGCTCCGCGCGTTCGGCGGCGGGGACCCCGCCACGGCGGACGCGGGCCAGGCCGAGCTCGCATTCCCCACGCCCGGGGAGAAGGGCCACGCGGACGGCGGGCCGGACGAGGCGCTGTTCAACGAGCCCCAGGGCCTGGCGCTGCTGCCCGAGGACGTCGCCCAGCGCGTCGGCTACGACGTCGTCGTGGCGGACTCCGTCAACCACCGGCTGCGGGGCCTGCGCCTGTCGGACGGGCACGTCAGCACCCTCGCCGGCAACGGCGTGCAGAAGCTCATCGACTCCGAGCGCGCCAAGGAGGCCGCCGCCGTCGACGACGAGGGGGACGTCGCCGTCGACCTCGCGGACCTGCCCGGGGAGCCGACCGCGATCTCGCTGTCCTCCCCGTGGGACGTCGTGTGGCACCCCGCCCTGGGGCGTGTGGTGATCGCGATGGCCGGCACGCACCAGCTCTTCGACTTCGACCCCGTCACGGGCGCGCTCGCGGTGCACGCGGGCACGGCGCTCGAGGGCCTGCTGGACGGCGACGCCGGACGGGCCTGGTTTGCGCAGCCCTCGGGGCTGTCCGTGGGCGCGGACGGCACGCTGTGGGTCGCGGACTCGGAGACCTCCGCGGTGCGCTGGGTGCGGACCGGGGAGGACGGGCGCCGCGAGGTCGGGACCGCCGTCGGGGCGGGCCTGTTCGACTTCGGCCACGTGGACGGGGAGGCGGACCGCGCGCGCCTGCAGCACGCGCTGGGCGTCACGGCCCTGCCGGACGGCTCCGTGCTGATCGCCGACACGTACAACGGCGCGATCCGCCGGTACGCGCCGGCCGGCGAGGACGCCGCGGGCCGGGCGGTCCCGGCCACGGTGACCACGGTGGCGCGCGGGCTGCTCGAGCCCTCGGACGTGCTCGTGGAGCACGACGCGGACGGGAACGACACCGCGATCGTGGTGGTCGAGTCCAACGCCCACCGGCTCACGCGGCTGGCGGTGCCGGAGGAGTTCCTCACCGTGGACGAGAGCGCGCGGCAGACGCAGCGTCCCCGCACCCCGGTGGTGGCCGGCGACCTGGACCTGACGATCGGCTTCGCCGCGCCCACGGGGCAGAAGCTGGACGACCGCTGGGGCGATCCCACGCAGCTGAAGGTCTCCTCGTCCCCGGAGGAGCTGCTGCTCGAGGGCGCCGGCACGTCCACGGGGCTGCACCGGACGCTGCGGCTGAACCCCGAGGTCGAGGAGGGCGTCCTGCACATCACCGCCCGGGCCGCCGCGTGTGACGGGGAGAAGGGGCAGCCCATCCCGGACCACGCCGCCTGCCACCTGTACCAGCAGGACTGGGGCATCCCGGTCACGGTGCACACCCCGGACCGGGCCCCGGAGGGCGCCGAGACCCGCCTGGACCTGGACCTGCGCGGGATACACTGAGCGCGTCGTCCGCCCCCGACCCCGAAGGCTGCGCCCCACCATGACCACGCTCATCGTCACCTCGTCCGCCCACGGATCCACGCGAGAGATCGCCGAGCGGGTCGCGGAGGTGCTGCGCACGTCGCAGGCCGTCCCGACCGTGGTGGAGGACGTCGAGGGCGCCGCCGCGTGGCTGACCACGGCGGACGCGGTGATCGTCGCGGCCCCGGTCTACACGGGCTCGCTCGCCGCCGACGCGCGGGCGTTCCTCGACACCCGTCGGGCCGAGCTGGCGGACCTGCCGCTCGTGATCCTGGCCTCCGGCGGCGCGCCCGAGCTGGCGCGGCCGGTGCGGGAGAAGCTCGAGTCCTACGGTCCGCGCGAGGTGGCGTACTTCCGCGGGGCGCTCGTCGAGGAGCGCCTGGGCCGGCTGGAGAAGCTCAAGCTCAAGCTCTCCCGCAACGAGCACTACGGCGACTACCGCGACTGGGACGCCATCGAGGCCTGGGCCAAGACCCTCTCCGGCGCCGGCGTCCGCTGACCTCACCCACCGCGCTCGTCGACGAGACGGCGGGGGCGCAGGAGCCTCCACAGCCGCTTTCGTTGACGAAACGGCGCCGGAGGCTCTCGTGTCCGCAGCGGAGGCGAGCGGTTAGCCTGGCCGCATGTCCCCTTCCGCCCGTCGCCCCGCCGCGTCCTCCCGCCCCGCCCGGCCCCGCCCGACGACGGCGCCCTTCGCCCTGCCCGACCGGCCCGGGTGGGTGCGGCTCGCCGCGGGTGCGGTGGTCCCGGGCGTCATCGCCGCCGCCGCGGCGCTCGCGGCCCTGCAGGTGTTCGTCCTCAACCCGTTGGCCGCCGCGCCCGGCGACCGCGGCCTCGGGAGGATCTACGCGGACCTGAGCGCGGCGGGCCAGCTCGGCGTCCCCTTCGTCCTCTCGGCCGTGATCCTGGCGGCCGGGCTCGGCGTGGCCGCCGTCCTGTGGTTCCTCACGTGGCGTCGCGAGGAGGTCGACCCGCTGGCGGTCCTCGCCCTGGGCCTCGCCTCGCTCGTCGCCGCGTCCCCGGCCTACTTCATGGCCTCGTTCGGGCCGGGCATGGCGCTCGCGGACACCTACGGCATCGGCGGGGGAGACCACAGCCCGTGGGCCTGGCCGATCTACGTGGTCAGCGTGCTGGCGTTGGCGGGGCTGGTCGCCGTCGTCGTGCTCCTGCTGCGCGGTCCGGCCGGCGGACTCGGCGCCCCGCGGCGCCGGGCCTAGGCTGGCGGGACCGACCTGACCACGACCCCTCCAGGAGGACGCACATGACCATCCGCGCCGGCATCGTCGGATACGGGAACCTCGGCCGCAGTGTGGAGAAGCTCGTGAAGCTCCAGCCGGACATGGAGCTGGTGGGCATCTTCTCGCGCCGCACCGGCCTGGACACGGACACGCCCGTGCTCCCGGCGGAGCGGGCCGCCGAGCACGCCGGGGAGATCGACGTGCTGTTCCTCTGCCTCGGCAGCGCCACGGACATCCCCGAGCAGGCGGCCGGCTACGCGCGGCACTTCACCACCGTGGACACCTACGACAACCACCAGCTCATCCCGCGGCACCGCGCCGAGATGGACGCCGCGGCCCGGGAGGGCGGGCACGTGGCGATGATCTCCACCGGCTGGGACCCGGGCCTGTTCTCGGTGAATCGGGTGCTGGGCGCGGCGCTGTTCCCGCAGCCGCAGCAGAACACGTTCTGGGGCAAGGGCCTCTCGCAGGGCCATTCCGACGCCGTCCGGCGGGTCCCCGGCGTCCGGCGCGGCGTGCAGTACACGATCCCCAGCGAGGAGGCGATCGCCGAGGCCCGCGCCGGTCGGGGCGCCGAGATCACCGGCGCCTCCGCGCACGTGCGTGAGTGCTACGTGGTGGCCGACGAGGCCGACCACGCGGCCATCACCGAGGCCATCACCACGATGCCGGACTACTTCGCCCCGTACGAGACCACCGTGCACTTCATCTCCGAGGAGGAGTTCGAGCGCGACCACCAGGGCATGCCGCACGGCGGCCACGTCGTCACCTCGGGCGACCTCGGCGGCTCGCGCAGCGCGGTCGAGTTCGTGCTGGAGCTGGAGTCCAACCCCGACTTCACCGCCGCCGCGCAGGTCGCCTACGGCCGTGCCGCCGCGCGCCTGAAGGCCCAGGGGGAGACGGGGGCGCGCACCGTGCTCGAGGTCGCTCCGTACCTGCTCTCGCCCACGGGGCTGGACGAGCTGATCCGCCGGGACGTCTGAGCCGCGGCGAGGCGCCCGGCGCGTGGCACCGGGCCGGGCGCCGCCGTCGTCGGCCTCAGGCCAGCAGCAGGGCGACGGCGATCATCGCCGGGATCGCGACGATCGTGGTGACCAGGATCGTGTCCTTCGAGACGCGCAGGCCCGTGTCGTAGCGGACGGCGGTGACGAACACGTTCTGTGCGGTGGGCAGGGAGGCCAGGACGACGGCGACGAACACGTGCCGCGCATCCAGACCGAACACGAACTGCGCGAGCAGCCAGGCCAGCAGCGGATGCACCACCAGCTTCACCGCCGAGGCGAGCAGCACGTCCGCGCGTCGCCCGCCGGCCCGCTCGAGCGGCCGCGAGCCGACCAGCGACATGCCGAACGCCAGGAGCATCGCCGGGATGGACAGTCCGCCGATGAGCTCCACGGACTCCATGAGGGGGCCCTGCAACGACCAGCCGGTGAGGGAGAAGACCAGGCCGGCCACCGAGCCCAGGATCAGGGGGTTGGTGACCGTGTGGCGGACCTGGTCGGCCACGGCGCGCCCGGGGGAGCGGCGCACCGCCCGGCGCCGGCCCGCCGTCGTGCGTCGTCGGGCCTCGCGCGCGGTGGCGGCGTCCATCGCGGCCACGTAGAGCGGCGTGTAGATCGCCAGCTGGAAGATGAGCGCCGGGGCGGCCAGGGCGGCGTCGCCGAGGACGTAGGCCGCGATGGGGATGCCGAGGTTCGCCGAGTTCACGAGCGAGGCGCTGAGCGCGGACATGATCCGCTCCGAGGCCGACCTGCCCTTCAGCAGCGGGACCGTCACCGCGAGGTACAGTGCGGCCGCGGTGAACGCGGACAGCGTGGCCACCCACAGCTGGGGGCCCAGCACGGCGCCCACGTCCGCGCGGGAGAGCGTGACGAACAGCAGGGCCGGGTTGCCGATGAAGAACGCCGCACGGGAGAGCACGGTGCGGCCGTGCTCGCCGAGCACCCCCGTGCGCCCCACCAGGACGCCCACGAGGATGATCACCCACACGACCGCGAAGCCGGAGAGCACCTGGGTCACGGACGGGCCTCCACGGGTCGGGGTGGGGCGGTCCGCGGCGGGGTCAGGTGCATGGCGCGATCCTACGCGGCGGGCTTCGGCTAGCCTGGATCACGACGGCGGCGCCCACCGCCGAGCGCGCCACGCGGCCCGGCCCCGCGCGGCAGGGCCCGGCGGCCCGGCGCGAAGGGGAGCGGATCCTCGGGCCCACCGCACGCGACGGACGTCGTCCCCGACCCGCGGCGCGGCATGGCCGGGAGCGCGCCGGCGAGGATGCACCATGACCCGTCAGTCCGACCTCAAGACCCTGATCCGTGCCCGCATGGCCGTCACCGGTGAGCGGTACACCGCCGCGGCGGCGGCCCTCGCTGACGAGTGGCAGTCCGCCGAGCGCTACCACGCGACCGTGCTTGCCCGCTTCTTCGACGGGGACCGGCTGCGCTCCATCCCTGCGCGTCGCAAGCCGCGGGTGGCCGTCCTTCTCGAGCTGTTGCGTCGCTTCAGAGCGGGCCGCGCCTACGCGGAGGCCGAGGTCAACGACCTGCTGCGCCCCGCCCACGAGGACGTGGCCACGCTGCGTCGCGAACTCGTGGACTACGGGTTCCTCGCCCGCGCCGACGGCGTCTACCGACTGGCGGACGCCGGGCCCGACCTCGACCCGCGCTTCGCCGCGGACCTGCCGGTCGACCTGGAACGCCGGCTGCGCGAGATCCGCGCGGGCCGTTGAGGGGAGCGGGACCCCGCACGTCGACCTGGAACGCCAGCGGTCGCCATGACGCCGGAATGTGGCCGTATTCCGACGTCTTGCGTTCCCGGTGCGGCCGTGGCGGGGCGACGTGGACCGACACGGCCCCGGGTCCCTCGCGTGAGGGGCCCGGGGCCGTCGTCGTGGTGTGGAGCGGGCGACGGGAATCGAACCCGCGTATCTTGCTTGGGAAGCAAGCGCTCTACCATTGAGCTACGCCCGCGCAACCGCTCAGCTTCCGCCTGCGGCGCGGGCACCACCATACACCAGCCCGGCCGGTGCACCGGCCCCGCGTCGTCATCGAGCCCCGCGGACCCGTACGTCAGTGCACCGGGTCCGCTGCGGCGACCTCGCGCGCCCGCACCCGCCGCGTCGCCGCCCGGGCGCGCGAGCGACCGAACGCGTCCGCGTACCGCGTGAGCACCGGCCCGGCGATCACGATGGAGAACTCCCCGCGGATGGTCAGGGCCGCACCCGCGCGCCAGCGGCCGGCCACGCCGTTTCCCGAACGAAAGCGCACCAGGGGCCGCCGTTTCCCGAACGAAAGCGCGCCAGGGGCCGCTGGTAGAGTCCGAACCGCGCCCGGCCGCGGCCGGACGCGTCCGGCAGCCCCCGTCCCGGAAGGACGTCCCATGCGCGACACCGCGGCCGACGCGGCCCAGGTCCCCGCCCGCCCCGACGACACGGCGGTGTACCGCTACCTCGCGTTCGGGGAGACGGACCGCCCCTTCCTTGTGGGCGGTCCCCGGCCCGCACCGCCCGCCCCCGCCGCGACGCCGTCCCCGGTCGCCGACCTCGAGTCGCTCCGCGCCGCGATCCGCGCCCACGGCGGCCCCCTGGCCTCGACCGCGCACATGCGCGGCCGCCCCGCCCCGACGCCTCCGTCCGCCCACGCGTCCCGTGGCCTGCGCGGCGCCGCGCGCACCCTGACCGCGACCCGCCGCGACGTCGCCGCCCGCCTGGCCGACTCCCGCGAGCGCGCCGACGTGCCCGTCGAGGCGCTGCTGAACTCCGCGTTCGTCGACGCCCGCGCGCACGAGCGCCCCGCCGAGCGCGGCGTGCCGCGCGGGCGTCTCGCCGGTCTCGTGGACGCCGTCCTCCCGCCGGCCCGTCCCGCGGGCGACGCCGCCGCGGCCGGCCTGCTGCTCACCCTGCGCGAGCCGGTCCGCGAGGTGTTCGCCTCGGACTCGTTCGCCGCCCGCCCGTACGTCGACGCGCCCACCGTCCGCGCGCTCTTCGAGGACTTCCTCGCCCACCCGCGCCGGCACGACCCCGAGCGCTTCTGGCGCCTGCTCAACCTCGAGCTCTGGCTGCGCGACGCGGTGGACGCGGACGCCGCCCCGGCCGGCCCCGCCACCGCGGTCGACGAGGCCGCGGGCGCCCCGGCGCCGGCCAAGCCGGACCACGAGCCGAACCCGGGCAAGGAGCTCGACCTGGTCTCCGCCGAGGACGGCCGCCGCTACCGCCGCTTCCCCGTGCAGACCGGCCTCGTGGACCGGGACACGGAGCTGCAGGCCTACCTGCGCGGCGAGATCGAGGACTTCTTCCGCGACCTGCCCGCGGACGCGATGCCGCAGGACGCCCCGTGGCACTTCTCCGTCTCCGAGAAGATCGTGGCCATCACCCAGGGCCGCTCCTACTACACCTGGGAGGTCCGCCCCTCCGTGGCCGCCCGCGTCCTCTCCCGGCTGGTCACCCGTACGCCCGCGGGCATCGGACTGGGCGACCCCACCACCATGCAGCTGGCCATCCAGGAGGCCGGCCTGCCGCGCATCGTGCTCTCCGCGGCCGCCGGCGCCGCCGGCAAGGTCGCCGGCAAACGCGGTGTGTTCTACAACGTGGTGGGCGGCAACGTCCGCGCGATCGACGGGCCCACCACCTACTCCACGTTCCCGGCCAACGTCTCCGCCAAGCTGCCCCCGGCCGAGCCGGACCGGGTGGCCGCCGAGGTCTCGGCGATGATCCGGGCGGCGGACATCCCAGCCTGGGCGAAGGCATCCTTCGCCGGCACCGTCGTGATGGACGCCAACGACATCGGCCGCAACGCCCTCGGCCGGGACACGGAGGCCTCCGCCGCCGTCCTCGAGGCCGCCTTCGCGGACAACCCGCTGGGCCAGGGCCGCGAGCGCACCCCGCTGGCCGTCGTCGTGCGAATGGACTGAGCCGTGCTGCTCTCCGACCGCGACATCCGCGCCGAGCTCGACTCCGGGCGCGTGGGCCTGGACCCCCTCGACCCGGCGATGGTCCAGCCCGCGTCCGTGGACGTGCGCCTGGACCGGTTCTTCCGGCTCTTCGACAACCACCGGTACGCGCACATCGACCCGCGCCAGGAGCAGGACGAGCTGACCCGGCTGGTGGAGGTGGACCCGGACGAGGCGTTCATCCTGCATCCGGGGGAGTTCGTGCTCGGCTCCACCTATGAGCAGGTCACGCTGCCGGACGACCTCGCCGCCCGCCTCGAGGGCAAGTCCTCGCTGGGGCGGCTGGGCCTGCTGACGCACTCGACCGCCGGGTTCATCGACCCCGGGTTCTCCGGGCACGTCACGCTCGAGCTGTCCAACGTGGCCACGCTGCCCATCACGCTGTGGCCGGGGATGAAGATCGGCCAGCTGTGCTTCTTCCGGCTCTCCTCGTCGGCCCAGTCGCCGTACGGCACCGGGGCCAACCAGAACCGGTACCAGGGTCAGCGCGGGCCCACGGCCTCCCGGGCGCACCGGGACTTCCACCTCACCCGCATCGAGCGATGACCGACGTCGCGCTCCCGCCGGTCGCCTCCGCCGCCCCGCGCCGCCAGGTGGCCGCGTGGGCGCTGTGGGACTGGGGCTCGGCCGCGTTCAACGCGGTCATGGTCACCTTCGTGTTCGGCACCTACCTGGCCTCGGACGCGTTCGGGCCGGACGAGCGGGGCACGGCCTGGCTCTCGACGGCGATGGCGGTGGCCGGCGTCGTCATCGCGGTCACCGCGCCCGTGCTGGGGCGTCGGGCGGACGGCGCGGGACGGCGCCGCCTCTGGCTGGCGCTGACCACGGGCGCCGTGATCGCGTGCACCGCAGCTTGCTTCTGGGTCACCCCGGAGGAGTCCTCCCTGCTGCTGGGCGTCACCCTGATCGCCCTGGGCACGGTGTTCTTCGAGTTCGCGGAGGTGCAGGTCAACGCGATCCTCGTGCACATCTCGACGCCGGCCACGATCGGCCGGATCTCGGGCATCGGCTGGGGCGCGGGGTATCTCGGCGGCATCCTGCTGCTGCTGATCGTGTTCGTGGGCTTCGTCTCGGGGGACGCGCACTGGTTCGGCGTCACGGAGGACGCGGCGCTGAACATCCGGGTGGTCGCGCTCGTGGCCGCCGCGTGGTTCCTCGTGTTCGCGATCCCCGTGCTGGTGGCCGTGCCGGACCCGGCCCCCGCCCCGGCGGCGGACGGCGGGCCGCGCCGTGAGTCGGTGCTGGGCTCCTACCGCGAGCTGGGGGCCACGCTGGCCCGGATGTGGCGCGAGGACCGGAACACGCTGTGGTTCCTCGTGGCCTCGGCGGTGTTCCGCGACGGCGTGGGCGCGGTGTTCGTCTACGGCGCCATCCTGGGCACCACGGTCTACGGGCTGGCGGCCTCGGACGTGATCCTGTTCGCGATCGCGGCCAACGTGGTGGCCGCCCTGGGCGCCTTCGTGGGCGGGCGGCTCGACGACGCGGTCGGTCCGCGCCGGGTGATCCTCGGTTCGCTGGCCGCCATGGTCCTCGTGGCCGGGGCGCTCTTCTTCGCCTCGGGCACCCTCGCGTTCTGGGTCGGCGGGCTGGCGCTGTGCCTGTTCGTGGGCCCGGTGCAGTCGGCCTCGCGCGCGTTCCTGGGCCGGCTCACCACGCCGCGGACGGCTGGCGAGGTGTTCGGGCTGTACGCCACCACGGGCCGCGCGGTCGGGTTCATCACGCCCGCGCTCGTCACGCTCGCGCTCGCCCTGCACCCGGACAACCGGGTGGTCATCCCCGTGATCGCCGTCGTGCTCGTGGCCGGTGGGCTGCTGTTCGCCCGGGTCACGGAGCCGATCACGCGGAGCGCGGAATCGGTCCGCTGACCCCGGGTGGGGCGCATCCCTCCGTTAGGCTGGACCGGACCCTCGCCCGTGCCTGACGAAGGGACCGCATGCTCGTCATCCTGACCGCGCTCTTCGTCGTCGCGCTCGCCGCCCCGGTGCTCTTCCGGTGGACGGGACGTCAGGGGTTCTATCTGCTCGCCGCCGCTCCCGCGGCGGGCTTCGTTTGGCTGCTCACTCAGCTGCCGCACGTGTTCGCGCTGCAGGAGGCGCTCGACGCCGGCCGGCCGGTCCCGGCCTCGGCGGCGCGCCTGGACCGCGCCGTGCCGTGGGTGCCGTACCTCGAGACCGAGCTCGCGTTCCGCATGGACGTGCTGGCCGCGTTCATGTCCCTGATCGTGCTGGGAGTCGGCGCGCTGGTCCTGGCCTACTGCGCCCGCTACTTCCGGGAGCACGAGCCGCGCAACGCGGTGTTCGGCGGGCAGCTGCTGGCGTTCGCCGGCGCGATGTTCGGGCTCGTCACCACGGACGACCTGATGGTGCTCTACACCTTCTGGGAGATCACGTCCGTCCTGTCCTTCCTGCTGATCGGCTACTCGGGCCACCGCATCTTCGCCCGCCGCTCCGCCATCACCGCCCTGATCGTCACCACGTTCGGCGGCCTGGCCATGCTCGCGGGCCTGATCATGCTGGCCCACTTCGCCGGGTCCTGGCGGATCTCCGGGGTCCTCGAGGCCGCCCCCGCCCTCATGGCCGACGCCGGGCTGCGCGGGCTGCTCGAGGTCGCCGTCGCCCTGGTGCTGATCGGCGCCCTCACGAAGTCCGCCCAGGCCCCCTTCCACTTCTGGCTGCCGGGCGCGATGGCCGCGCCGACCCCCGTGTCCGCGTACCTGCACGCGGCGGCCATGGTGAAGGCCGGCGTCTTCCTCGTGGCCCGCCTGGCCCCGGAGTTCCACGGCCTCGCCATGTGGCAGGTCCTCGTGATCGGCGTGGGTCTGTGGACCCTGCTGCTCGGCGGCTGGCGCGCCCTGCGGCAGACAGACATCAAGCTCGTCCTCGCGTATGGCACGGTCTCCCAGCTCGGCTTCCTCATGGTGGCCAACGGGCTGGGCACCCGCGACGCCGCCATGGCCGGCCTCGCCATGCTCCTGGCCCACGCGGTGTTCAAGGCCCCCCTGTTCATGGTGGTCGGCATCATCGACCACGAGGCCGGCACGCGCGATCTGCGCCAGCTCTCCGGGATCGGCCGCCGCCACCCGGCCCTGGCCGCCGTCGCCGTGGTGGCGGGCCTGTCCATGGCCGGCCTGCCTCCGCTGTTCGGCTTCGTGGCCAAGGAGTCCGTCCTGGAGGGCCTGGCCGCCCACGGCGTGGCGCACGCGGACGTGTGGGGCTGGACGCCGCTCGTGCTCATGACCGTGGGCTCGGTGCTCACCTTCGCCTACACGTGGCGGTTCCTGTGGGGCTCGTTCGCCGCCAAGCGGGACGAGGAGGGGGCCGCGGTCCCCGTCACGCGCTTCCACACCCGCGTCACCACCCTCGAGCTGGCCCCGGCCGCGCTGCTCGCGCTCGCCGGCCTGGTGCTCGCCTTCCTGCCCGGCCCGGTGGAGGGGATCATCACCGCCCACACGGGCTCCCTGCCGCCGCTGGACCCGGAGGAGGCGCCGGCCTACCTGGCCCTGTGGCACGGCTGGACGCCCATCCTCGCCCTCTCCGCGGGGGTCTGGGTGCTCGGCGCGCTGCTCGCCCTCGGCCGGCCGGGAGTCGAGGCGTTCCAGCGCCGCGTCGAGTTCCCGGTCGACGCCCTGCGCACGTACCGGAAGATCACCGGCGCCCTCGACGAGGTCGCCATCTGGGTCACGGGGCGCACCCAGACCGGCTCCCTGCGCCGCTACCTGGGCATCATCCTGGCCACCGCGTTCCTGCTGCCGGCCGCGTTCCTGCTCTTCCCCGTGGGGCGCAGCGAGCGCACGCTGGCCACCTCGTTCCTCTCCGCTGACGTCGCGTGGTTCCAGACCCCGGCGCAGCTGGTCGTGGTGCTGATGATCGCCGTCGCCACCGTGTTCGCCGTCCGCGCCCGCCGCCGCTTCAAGGCGATCATGCTGGTGTCCGTGACCGGCTACGGCGCCGCCGCCCTGTTCGCCCTGCGCGGCGCCCCGGACCTCGCGATCACCCAGGTCCTCGTGGAGACCATCATCCTGGTCACCCTCATCCTGGGCCTGCGCGTGCTGCCGCCGGACTGGCACGACCGCCGGACCGGCTCGCGGCGGATCGCCCGCATGGCGGTCGCCGGCGGCTTCGCCCTGACCATGATGTGGATCGCCGCCACCGCGCTCGCCGCCCGCACGGCGGAGCGGATCTCCCTGCCCATGCCGGAGCTGGCCTACACGGACGGCTACGGCACGAACGCCGTGAACGTCACCCTCGTGGACATCCGCGCGTGGGACACCTGGGGCGAGATCAGCGTGCTGGCCGCCGCGGCCACCGGCGTCGCCTCCCTGATCTTCCTGCAGCACCGCGACGGGCGCACCCGCAGCATCGACGACGTCGCCCCCGGCTCCGTCGGCGACTTCGGCACCGACTCGGCGCTGGGCACCCGGGAGCTCTCGGTGGTGCGCAGCTTCGCCGTGGACGACCGGGACGGGCAGTGGCTCGTGGCCGGGCACACCATGGCCCCGGAGCGGCGCTCGATCATCCTCGAGGTCGTCACGCGCTTCATGTTCCCGATCATGATGCTGTTCTCCGTCTACCTGCTGCTGGCCGGGCACAACACCCCCGGCGGCGGCTTCGCCGGCGGCCTGCTCGCGGGCCTGGCCCTGACCCTGCGGTTCCTGGCCGGCGGCCGGTACGAGCTGCAGGAGGCCTCCGTGATCCCGGCCGGGCCGATGATCGGCCTCGGCCTGGCCGTCGCGACGCTCACGGGCATCGCCCCGCTCTTCTTCGGCGGCCAGATCCTGCAGTCCTACGTGGTGGAGTTCACCGACCTGCCGCTGTTCGGCGACTCCCTCAAGCTGGTCTCGGCCACGGCGTTCGACATTGGCGTGTACCTCGTGGTGGTCGGCCTCGTGATCGACGTGCTGCGCTCGCTCGGCGGCGAGGTGGACCGCCGGGGCGAGGAGGCCCGCCGCGCCCGCCTGCGCGCCGCGGCCCGCCGTCGCCATCCGCGCATGCCCACCCCGTCCACTCCGTCCACCCAGGAGGCCGCCCGATGATGACCGTCGACCTGGCCCTGCTCCTGGCCATGGGCGTGATGTTCGCCGGGGGCATCTACCTCGTGCTCGAGCGCAGCCTGACGCGCATCCTGCTCGGCATCGTGCTGATCAACAACGGCGCCATCATGCTGCTGTTCCTCTCCTCGGGCGGCACGGGCCTGGCCCCGCTGTTCGTGCGCGGACGGGACCCGCACGAGTACGCGGACACGCTGCCGCAGGCGCTGATCCTCACCGCGATCGTGATCGGCTTCGCCGTGATCGCGTTCCTGACCGCCATGATCTACCGCTCGTGGCTGCTCGTCCGCGAGGACGAGGTCGAGGTGGACGCGGAGGACGTCAAGATCGCCCGGATGCCCGCCTGGGACGCGGAGGACGACGCGGAGCTCGTGGAGGAGTCCTCGGAGTTCCTGGACGACGCCGCGGACCCCAACGCCCACTACGAGCACGCCACGGAGTCCCGACCCCACGTGCGCCACGCCTCACCCACGCCGCCCGCCCATCCCGGCCCGGCGTCCGCCGTCCGTGCCCACCGCGCCGACGGGGGGCCGCGCCCGTGAGCATCGGCACCCTCCCCCTGACCGACCTGGCCCCGCTGGCCGTCATGCTGCCCGTGCTGGGCGCGGCCGTGACCTTCATGCTCGTGCGCCGCCCCCGCGCGCAGATCACCGTCACGGTCTCCGCGCTCGTGCTCACCCTCGTGCTGGACGCGCTGCTGCTGGCCGCGGTCTGGGACACCGGGGTCGCGGCCGTCCACCTCGGCGGCTGGCCGGCCCCGCTGGGCATCAGCCTCGTGGTGGATCGGCTCTCGGCCCTCATGCTCGTGGTGTCGGCGCTGATCACCCTGGCGGTGCTGCTGTACGCCTCGGCGCAGGGGCTGATCAACCGGGACGAGGGTGGGCCGGTCTCGATCTTCCACCCCACGTTCCTGATCCTCGTGGCGGGCGTGTCCAACGCGTTCCTCGCCGGCGACCTGTTCAACCTCTACGTGGGCTTCGAGATCCTCCTGACGTCCTCCTACGTGCTGCTGACCATGGGGGGCACCGCCCAGCGCATCCGCGCGGGCGTCACCTACGTGGTGGTCTCCGTGCTCTCCTCGGTGGTGTTCCTGATCGCGATCGCGATGATCTACGCGGCCACCGGCACCGTGAACATGGCGGACCTGGCCGTGAAGCTGGGCGAGCTGCCCACCGACGTGCAGATGGTCCTGCACGTGCTGCTCCTGGTGGGCTTCGGCATCAAGGCGGCCGTGTTCCCGCTGTCCTTCTGGCTGCCGGACTCGTACCCCACCGCGCCCGCCCCGGTGACCGCGGTGTTCGCGGGCCTGCTCACCAAGGTGGGCGTGTACGCGATGATCCGCACCGAGACGCTGCTCTTCCCGGGGGAGCACGTCAACGCGCTCCTGCTCGTGGTGGCCGCGCTGACCATGGTGGTGGGCATCCTCGGCGCGCTGGCCCAGACGGACATCAAGCGCATCCTGTCCTTCATCCTCGTCTCCCACATCGGCTACATGATCTTCGGCCTGGGCCTGGCCACGGAGGCGGGGCTGGCGGCCACCGTGTACTACGTGGCCCATCACATCACCGTGCAGACCGCGCTCTTCCTCGTCACGGGCCTGATCGAGAACCGCGCCGGCACAGCGAACATCGACCGCCTCGGGTCCCTGGCGAAGGTCTCCCCGTTCGTGAGCGTCCTGTTCCTCGTGCCCGCGCTCAACCTCGGCGGCATCCCGCCGTTCTCCGGCTTCCTCGGCAAGGTCGGCCTGCTGCGCGGCGGCGTCGAGCAGGCCACGCCCCTGGCCTACACGCTGGTGGGCGTGTCCCTGCTCGTGTCCCTGCTGACCCTGCTCGTGGTGGTGCGCGTGTGGACCCGCGCGTTCTGGCGCCGCGTCGAGGACGTGGAGCACCCGCCCGCCCAGCTCGTGGCCGCCTACGAGCGGGCCGTCGCCCGTGGCGAGCGCCCCCGCCCGCTCGAGCCGGGCCTCGTGCTGCCCACCACGGCGCTCGTGGGCCTGACGCTGGTGTTCACGGTGGCCGCCGGTCCGCTGTTCGCGCTGGCCGACGAGGCCGCCACGGACATGCTCGACCGCTCGCCCTACATCGCGGCGGTGCTCGACGACGCCGCGGCCGAGCGGGCCGCGGCCACCCTCAGCGTCGACCCGACGGAGGTGCACGATGCCCGGAAGTGACTCCGCCCGCCGCGGCGTGGTGCGCCCCGACCGGATCCGGGGCATCGTGGCCCAGTGGCCGCTGATCCTCGTGATGGTGGCCGTGTGGTGCGCCCTGTGGCAGGACTTCGCTCCGCACGTGGCCCTGACCGGCCTCGCCTTCGCGCTGCTGATCATCGGGCTCTTCCCGATGCCGAGCATCCCGTTCAGCGGCCGTCTGAACCCCTGGTGGTCCCTCGTGTTCACGGTGCGGTTCCTCGTCGACGTCGTGCGCGCCTCAGTCAACGTGGCCGGGACGGTGCTGCTGCGTGGCCGCCGCGCCCGCGGCTCGATCGTGGGCGTCCCGCTGCGCAGCCACGACGACCTCATCATCACGCTCGTCAGCCACGCCCTGGCCCTGGTGCCGGGCTCGATCGTGCTGGACGTGGACCGGGTCCGCTCCGTCCTGTACCTGCACGTGCTCGACGCGACCACGGACGAGGACGTGGCGGGCTTCCGCGCCAAGGCCCTCGACGTGGAGGCGGGCATCATCCGCGCCGTCGGCACGCGTGAGGACCTCGAGCTGGTCCGCCGCTTCCCGAGTTCGGCGCCCCCCGCCGCCCGCCCCCCGAAGGAGGAGGCCTGATGGACCCCATGGACCTGGCCACGTGGGCCGGCGGGGCGCTGCTCGTGGTCGGCGCCGTCGGTGCGCTCTACCGGATCGTGCGCGGCCCCTCGCTGCTGGACCGGGCGGTCGCCACGGACGTGCTGCTCGTGGTGTTCTCCGGGATGCTCGTCCTGGAGATGGCCGTGCACCGCCACACCCACCACGTGGTCCTCGTGGTGCTGGCCGCCACCGTCGGCTTCGTCGGCTCGGTGACGGTGGCGCGCTTCGCGGAGGACCGGCGCCCGGACCACTCGCTCGAGGACCAGGCGCGCGTGCCCGGCACCACGGACGTGCCGGGCGGGGAGGAGGGCCGATGACCGACACCGCCACGCTCCTGGACTGGCTGGCCGCGTTCCTGCTCGTCAGCGGTGCCTTCTTCTCCCTGGTGGCCGGCGTGGGCCTGTTCGTGCTCCCGGACCTGCTGGCCCGCATGCACGCCGCCGCCAAGCCGCAGGTCCTCGGCCTGCTGCTCATGCTCGCCGGGCTGGCGATCGAGTGGCGGTCGTGGGTGTGGCTGCCCGTGCTGTTGCTGGCGTGGGTCACCCAGATGGTCACGGCCCCGGTGGCCTCCCACCTGGTGGGCCGTACGGGCTACCGCACCAAGCACGCCCGCCGTGAGCTGTTGCACCGGGACGAGCTGGCCGCCGTCGTCCGTCGCGCCGAGCCCCCGGCGGACCCCGGGCCGCGCCGCGCCGGCGCCCGGCCGCGCGGGCGCCGCTGACACCACCCCGCATAGCACGACGGCCGCCGTCCGGATCCCTCCGGGCGGCGGCCGTCGTCGTGGTGGTGGCGGGGCGGCTCAGACCTCGTGGTCCACGCGGTGCGCGGTGGACTCGGACACCTTGCGGATCGCGGCGCCGGCGCCGCGCTGGCCGGCGACCTTCAGCAGCGCCGCGACGCCCGCGGAGATGAACGCGAAGGACAGGGCCTCGATGAGGGGCAGCGTCTCGTCGGCCGCGTCGTTCGGGGCGCTGTGGCCGGTGACGAGCCGCCAGCCGCCCGCCACCACGCGGGAGCCGACGATGCCGCCGACCAGCGTGATGCCGGCGGACAGGGCCTTCTGGGCGAGCGTGTTCATGGTGCGCCTTCCGTGGTCGGGGATCTCACGTGCGGTTGCGGCCGCGGCCGACGACGCCGGACGGGCCGGTCCCCAGCCTAGCCCGCGGTGGGCACCGGGTCGCCGCTGACGTGCCGGCCGGGGTCGCCGTCGGCGTCCAGATGGGCCTGCAGCATGCCGGTGAGCTCGTGGTCCACGGGGATCTCGACGCCGTCGACGGCGCGCACCGGCAGGACGCCGCGCACCGAGGAGACGAGCCAGACGCCCTCGGCGCCCTGGAGGTCCGCCGGGACGAGCGGGCCGTAGCCGAGCTCCCAGCCGTCCGCGTGGGCGGCCGCGAAGATCACGGCCTGCGACGTGCCGGCGAGGATGCCCTTCTGGCGCAGCGGGGTGAGGAGGCGGCGGACGCCGTCCTCCCCGGTGCGCACGATCAGCACCGTGGAGGTGGGGCCCTCGAGCAGGTAGCCGTCCGCGCTGGTGAAGACGACGTCGTCGGCGCCGTGCGCGCGGGCGTAGCGCAGGGCGGCCATGTTCACGGCGTAGGAGAGGGTCTTCGCGCCGGTGAGCAGCCACGGGGAGCGCTCGGGGGCCTGCGAGTCGATGCCGCGGTCCAGCAGCAGCACCCGCAGCCCCCGCTGCCGCTCCTCGTCCTGGATCGCCGGGGCCGGGCTCAGCAGCGCCCACGCGGTGGGCGTGGGCACCGCGCCGGGAGCCGCGTCCGGGCCGCGGGTGACGGTCAGGCGCACGGCGAGACGGTCCCCGGGCGCGACGTCGTTGGCCTCGGTGAACGCCCGCAGGCCGAGCGCGACGGCGGCCTCCCACGCCGCCGCCTCGGGGGCGGCCAGCTGCAGGGCGGCGGCGGACGCGGCCAGCCGGCCGAGGTGGGCTCCGAGCTTGCGCATGCGCAGGGTCCCGAGCCCGTCGGCGACGGCGAGCGCCGTCTCGAAGATGCCGTCGCCGCGCGTGACCCCCTGGTCCGTGACGCTCAGGTGCGGGACGGCCGGGTCCGCGAGCCGCGGGGCGGGGGCGCCGTCCGCGTCCGTCTCGAGCAGGACGAGGACGGGCGAGCCGGCGGCGGGGGAGAAGGCGGTGGGACGCATCCGCCCAGGATAGACGCCCGCCCCCGGCCGATCGGGGCCGGGGGCGGGCATCAGTCGGGGGCGGTCAGGCCCGGTGGGCGCCGCCGTCCGGGGCGGGGACGGAGGGCTGCGCCGGGGCGTGGGCGCGCTCGAGCTGGGCGCCCTCCACGTCCACGTCCGGCATGATCCGGTCGAGCCAGCGCGGCAGCCACCACGCCTTCTCGCCGAGCAGGTGCATCAGCGCCGGCATCAGGAGCAGGCGCACCACGAACGCGTCCAGCAGCACGCCGAAGGCCAGGCCGAAGCCCATCGGGCGGATCATCGCGTCGTGGGCGAAGATGAACCCGCCGAACACGGAGATCATGATGATCGCCGCGGCGATCACGACGGCCCGGCCCGAGCGCAGGCCGGTCAGCACGGCCTGGCGGGCGGGCAGGCCGTGGGCGTAGGCCTCGCGCATGCCGGAGGCGATGAACAGCTGGTAGTCCATGGCCAGGCCGAACAGCACGCCGATCATGATGGTCGGCAGGAAGCTGAGCACGGGGCCGGGGTTGTGGACCCCGAACACCGAGCCGAGCCAGCCCCACTGGTAGATGGCCACCACGCCGCCCATGGCGGCGAACATGGAGAGCACGAACCCGCCGGTGGCGATCAGCGGCACCAGGATCGAGCGGAACACCAGCACCATGATCAGCAGGGACAGGCCCACCACCACGCCCAGGTAGAGGGGCAGGGCGTCGGAGAGCTTCTCCGAGACGTCGATGAACCCGCTGGTCATGCCGGCCACGCCGAGGTTGGAGGCCTCGCCGGCCGGCTCGGTGGCGCGCAGGTCGCGCACCAGCTCCTCGGTGGAGACGGCGTTCGGGCCCTCCTCGGGCAGCACCTGGAACATGGTGACGGTGCGGTCCTCGTTGAAGCCCGCGGGCACCACGGCGTGCGCGTGCTCGAGGCCGGCGAGCTGCTCGCCCACCGCCAGGCGGGCGTCCTCGGCCGCGTCCTCGTCCAGGCCGGCGGGCAGGTCCACGGTCACCACGAGCGGGCCGTTGTAGCCCTCGCCGAACTTCTCGGCGGTGAGCTCGTACGCAACCTGCGAGTCGGAGCCCTCCGGCTCGGACCCGCCGTCCGGCAGGCCCAGGCGCATCGAGCCGACCGGCAGGGCCACGAGCACCAGCAGGGCGACGGCCGCCAGGGCCGAGGCGATCGCGGCCGGGGTGGACATGGTCGAGCGGCGCCCGGCGCGGCGCACGGCGGCGGAGCCCTCGGCGACGGAGGCGGGACCCTCGTCGGCGAGGCGGGCCCGCTCCTTCTTCGAGAGGATCCGCATCCCGGCCAGGGAGAGCAGGGCCGGGGTCAGGGTGACGGCCACCAGCACGGCCACGGCCACGCAGACCGCGCCCACGGTGCCCATCAGGCCCAGGAACGGGATGCCGGTGACGTTCAGGCCCACGAGGGCGACGATCACGGTGATGCCGGCAAACACCACGGCGTTGCCGGAGGTGCCGTTGGCCAGCGCGATCGACTCGTGCAGGCCCGTGCCGCGACGCAGCTCCTGGCGGTGCCGGTTGACGATGAACAGCGCGTAGTCGATGCCCACGGCCAGGCCCAGCATCACCCCGAGCACCGGGGTCACGGAGATCATCTCCACGGCGGAGGAGAACGCGAGCGCCCCGGCGGCGCCCACGCCCACGCCCACCAGCGCGTTGACCAGCGGCAGACCCGCGCCCACGAGGGTGCCGAGCATGACCACCAGCACGATCGCGGCGACCACGAGGCCCACGACCTCGCCCGGGCCGAGCAGGGAGGACACGGTGGCGTTGAGCTCCTGGGAGGGATGCACGGCGACGCCGTCGATGTCCGCGCCGGTGAGGGCGCCGGTGACCGCCTCCTTGTCCTCGGCGGTGACGTCCGGGGTCGGCGTGGTGAAGGTGACGATCCCGACGGCGGTGCTGCCGTCCTCGGACACGGTGCGGAAGTCCTCCGCGAGGGCCAGGGTGCGCTCGCCGCGCTCGGCCTCGACGCGGCCGTCGTCCAGCTCGGCGCGGCCGTCGGCGAGGTCGGCCTCGGCCTGGTCCAGGCGCTCCGCGCCGGCGGCCAGCTGGGCCCGGCCGTCCTCGAGCTCGGCGACGCCGCGCTCGTACTCGGCCCGGCCCTCGTCGATCTTCTGCTGCTGCGCGTCGAGCTCGGCCTCGGCCGCGTCCAGGGCCTGCTGCCGTCCCGCGGCCACCTGCTCGCGGCCGGCCTCGAGCTCGGCCTCGGACTCCTGCAGCTGCTGCCGGCCGGCGGCGAGTCGGGCGGCGCCGTCGTCGGCCTCCGCCTGGGCGGCCGCGAGCTGTTCGGCGCCCGCGTCGGCCTCGGCCTGGGCGGCCTCCAGCTGCGCGCGGGCGGCGTCGGCCTGGTCCTGACCGGCCGCCAGCTGTGCCTCGCCGGCGGCGAGCTGCGCCTCCTGGTCGGCGAACTGCGCGGCGACCTGCTCCGCCGGGACGCCGGCGGCCTCGGCCTCGGCCAGGGCGGCGTCCCGGGCCTGCTCGAGCTCGGTGCGGCCCGCGGCCAGCTGCTCGGCCCGGGCGTCGAGCTCGGCCTGCCCGGCCTCGAGCTCGGCCCACCGGGCGTCGAGCTCGGCCTGCGCGGCCTCGAGCTCCTGACGCTGTGCGTCGAGCTTGGCCTGGCCGGCCTCGAGGCGCTCCGCCTGCTCCTCGAGCTCGGCGCGGCCGGCGTCGAGCTGCTCCTGGCCTTCGGCCACCTGCTGCTCGGCCTCCCGGAGCGGGGCCAGGGCCTCGGCCGGCAGGGCGTCCAGGCCACGCTCCTCGAGGTCGGCGCGCGCGGCGTCGAGCTTCGCCTGCCCCTCCTCCAGCTGGGCGGCGGCCTCGGCCAGGCGCTGCTCGCCCGCGTCGGCCTCGGCCGTGCGACGCTCGAGCTCGGCCCGGCCGTCCTCGATCTCCTGGCGTCCGTCCGCGAGGCGCTGCTCGCCGTCGGCCAGCTCGGTGCGGCCCTCGTCCAGCCGGGTGCGGGCGTCGTCCTGCTGGGCCTGGGCCTCGAACGGGTCCACGACGCCCTCCACGGCCGGCTGCTCGGCGACGTCGTCCAGCAGGGCGGTGATCTGCTCGCGCTGGGCGTCGGTCAGGGGGGAGCCGTCCTCGGTGGTGAACACGACCTGGCCCCTGCCGCGGGAGGCTTCGGGGAACTCCTCCTTGAGACGGTCCGTGACCTGGGCGGTGGGGGTGCCGGGGATGGTGACGGTGGAGGAGAGCGTGCCGCCGAAGGCGAGGAACCCGCCGACGGCGAGGGCCAGGGCGAGCACCCAGGCGAGGATCACGAGGAGGGGGCGGCGGGCGGCGCCGAGGCCGAGACGGTAGAGCAGTGTCGCCATGGGAAGGGGAGGTCTCCTTGCGCTGGGGTGGGACGCGGCCGGACGCGGCGCGCCGCCTCCGATGCTACACCTAAGCGGAGCGAACCGCTCCGGTCCGGGCGGCGCCGCCGTCAGGTGGAGGGCAGGCGCAGGATCAGGTCCGCCGCGGCGCGCGGGGCGTGCCGGGCCAGGTAGTCCTCCTCCTGTGCGGCCCAGCGGTCCCAGTGCGGGGCGAAGGTCTCGCCGTCCCGGGCCAGCGCCCGCGTGCGCCGGGCGGGGGTCTCGAGCTCGAGCCACACCGCCAGGTCGAGCAGCGGTCGGGCGGCGGAGCTGAGCGCGCCCACGCCCTCGCACACCACGACGTCGGCCGGCGCGGTCCACCGCGGCGGGCCGGGGGCGGCGCGGTGCCAGTCCCACGTGGTCCAGGTCGCCGTGCCCCGCTCCCGCAGCGCGCGGACGGCGGCCGGATAGGGGCCGTCGTCGCCCACCGCCGCGGCCAGCCCGTCCCAGCCCCGGTACATGGACTCGATCTCGATCACCTCGACCCGCGCGAACGGTGCGATCCGGGCCGCGAGCGCGGCGGCGAGGACGGTCTTGCCCGACCCCGAGCGGCCGTCCAGGCCGATGAGCGCCGGTCGGGTCACGGGTCCTCCGGGGCGGGGTCCGTCAGTGCGGCGGTGGCCGCCTCGAGCACCCGCACCGCGGCCCGCAGCTCCGCGGCGGAGAATCCCTCGAGGGCGGCGCTCAGCCGCTGGGACATCGGTTCGAACGCGCGCTGTCCGTCGCGGCGGGCCGTGTCCGTGTGCTCCACCAGCACGCGCCGCCGGTCGCCCTCGTCCCGGCGGCGGCGGACGTGGCCCGCGGCGGCCAGGCGGTCCACGAGGGCGGTGGCCGAGGCCCGGGTGAGGTGCAGGTGGGCGCCGAGGTCCGAGGCCGTGACGGGCTCACCGGCCTCCGCGCGGGCCATCAGGAGCGCGAGGGCTCTGAGGTCCGTGCGGTGCAGGCCGACGCCGCGGCCGGCCTCGTCGACGGCGTGCTCCGCGCTCTCGCTGAAGACGCGCAGCGCGTGGACCACGGCGAGGTGCTCCGCGGGGGCGGAGGGGGGCTGCGTGGTCATGGCCGGGAGTCTAGCCAGCCCCCATGGTTGTTTGATCATCGAACCATCCCCTACGCTCGGTGGCATGCCCACCCCGCCTGACCTCTCCGCCTTCCGCACCCCCGCCGCGCCGGGGCGTCCCCCTCGGGGGCTGCGGCTGGGCCTGGCCGCGGCGCTCGCCGTGGTCTGGTTCGCCGTGCTCGGCCTGGGCGGCCCCGTGTTCGGCAAGATCGGCGACGTCTCCTCGAACGACCAGGCCACCTTCCTGCCGGCGTCGGCCGAGTCCACCCGCGCGGGGGAGGAGGCGGCGGCGTTCCAGGACGGCGAGGCCGTGCCCGCCGTCGTCGTGGGTCCGGCGAGCACCGCGGACCCCGCGGCCGCCTTCCCCGCGCTCGCGGACCTCGCGGGCCGGCTGGGCGAGGTGCCGGGCGTGGCCGACGTCGCCGGCCCGATCCCCTCCGACGACGGCGCGGCGGTGCAGTTCCTGGCCTTCGTCGACTCCTCGGCCGGGGCCGAGCGGCCCGTGGCCGACGTGGTGGCCGACCTGCGGGAGGTCGTGGCGGACCCGGCGGCCGCCGAGCCCGCCCTCGCCGGGACCGTGGCCGCGGACACCGAGTGGCACGTGGGCGGTCCGGCGGGCCTGGTCGCGGAGCTGGGCGGCGCGTTCGCGGGGATCGACGGGCTGCTGCTCGTGGCGCTCGTGGTGGTGTTCGTGATCCTCGTGGCGGTCTACCGCTCCGTCCTGCTGCCGGTCCTCGTGCTCCTGACGGCCGTGGCCGCGCTCTGCGGCGCGATCGTGGCCGTCTACGGGATGGCCGTGGCGGGCTGGATCCAGCTCAACGGCCAATCCCAGGGCATCCTCTCGATCCTCGTGATCGGCGCGGCCACGGACTACTGCCTCCTGCTCGTGGCCCGGCACCGCGAGGAGCTGCTGGTCCGGGCGGACGTCGGGGAGGCGCTGCGGGCCGCCGTGCGCGGGTCCTTCGGCGCGATCACCGCGTCCGCCTCGACCGTGGCCCTCGCCCTGCTGATCCTGATGGCCTCGGACCTCAACTCGACGCGTTCCCTCGGCCCCGTGGCCGCCACGGGTGTGGCGTTCGCGTGGCTCGCCGCCCTGACCCTGCTGCCGGCGCTGCTGCGGCTGACCGGGCGGGCCGCCTTCTGGCCCACGATCCCGTCCCCCGAGCGCGCCCGCCGTCGCGCGGAGCGCCATGCCGCCCGGGGCCGGGCCTTCACCCCGCCGTTCGACGGCGCGGGCCGACCCGTCGCCGGCCTCGAGGAGGACCACGGGGTGTGGACGCGGGTGGGCGCCGTCGTCGCGCGCCGGCCCCGCCCCGTCTGGGTCGCCACGACGGTCGGGCTCCTCGCCCTCTGCGGCGGTCTGCTGCAGCTGCGCGCGGACGGCGTCGCCCAGGAGGACGTGCTGCTCGGCGACTCCGACGCCCGGCAGGCCCAGGCCCTGCTGAGCGAGCACTTCGACGCCGGCGCGGGCGCTCCCGCCCAGATCCTCGCGCCGGCCGGGGACGCCGAGGCGGTGCTCGCCGCCGTCGCGGAGGACCCCGGCGTGGCCGAGGCGGAGGTCACCGCGGACGCCCCCGGGACCGCCGCGGTCCCGCCCCCGAGCGCGCTCGAGGCGGAGGGCGGGACGGGCGCCGCGTCCGCGCCGGAGCCGCAGCCTCGCGTGGTGGACGGCCGCGTGCTGGTCTCGGCCACCCTGGCGGACCCGGGCGAGTCCCTCGCCGCGCAGCAGACCGTGGCCCGCCTGCGCGACCGGCTCGCGGATCTCCCCACCTCGGGCGAGATCCTCGTGGGCGGCCCGGCGGCCCAGGCGTTGGACACGAACGTCACCACGCAGCGCGACCTGCGGGTCGTCATCCCGCTGATCCTCGCGATGCTGCTGGTCATCCTCGCGGTGCTGCTGCGCTCGCTCCTGGCGCCCGTGCTGCTCGTGGCGGCCACCGTGGTCAGCTTCGGTGCGGCCCTGGGCGTCTCGGCCCTCGTGTTCCGGCACGTGTTCGGCTTCGAGGACGCCGACCCCACCGTGCCGCTGTACGGCTTCGTCTTCCTCGTGGCCCTCGGGATCGACTACACGATCTTCCTGATGACCCGGGCGCGGGAGGAGACGCCGCGGCACGGCACGCGGGCGGGCGTGCTGCGCGCCCTCACCGTCACGGGCGGGGTCATCACCTCGGCCGGCGTCGTGCTGGCGGCCACCTTCGCCGCGCTCGCGGTGATCCCGCTGATGTTCATGGTGCAGCTGGCGTTCATCGTGGCCTTCGGCGTGCTGCTGGACACCCTGGTGGTGCGCACGCTGCTGATCCCGGCCCTCGTGTGGGACATCGGCCCGAAGGTCTGGTGGCCGGCCAAGGCCGCCTGACCTGGTCGGTCCCGGACCCTTCCCGACACGGCGGGCGTGGGGCGTCGGTCAGTCGCCGAGGGTGAAGTCCACCATCAGCAGGTGGGACAGCGCCACGGAGTGACCGGAGTGGGAGTGGAAGGGCTTGCCCAGCGCGCGCAGGGCCTCCACTGTGCGGTCTGTGCGCGCCATGGCACGGCCCATGATGAAGCGACGCACCTCCGGGCGGGCGGCGGCCCGGTCGATGTCCTGCAGCCAGCGCTGGAAGCCGGCGGACAGGGGATCGTCCGGGTCGGCTGTCTCGACCGTGTCGTCGCCGTAGGCCGGGCCGGCGGCGGGCCGGGGGGGGTCGGCGGCCCAGGGGGGGGGG
>NZ_JAGXJK010000129.1:0-320 GCF_019091605.1 Micrococcus sp. GbtcB5 | reverse complement strand
GGGGTGCCCGCGGGGCGGACCCGCACCGGGGCCTGGCCGTCCACCGGCATGTAGACCACCGGTGTGTCACCGATCGCGCCGAGGAACGTGGCGTTGGACGCCGTCGTGATGCGGCCGGTGAGCATCAGCCCCCCGGACACCAGCTCGCCGGCGGGCACGTCCGCGGCGCTCATCAGGAGTCGGGGAAAGTGCAGTCGTGGCCGCCGGGGTCGATGGGCTGGCCGCAGTCCGAGCAGACCGGACGCCCGGCGACCACGACCTCCCGGGTGCGCCGAGCGAACGCCCGGGCGGCGCCGACGGGCATCCGCACGCGCACGGCC
>NZ_JAGXJK010000128.1:0-323 GCF_019091605.1 Micrococcus sp. GbtcB5 | reverse complement strand
CGACGTAGCCGGCGGTCCGGAGCCTGGCCAGAGCCTGACGCAGGGTCATGGCTGCGATGTTGATGTGCGCCGCCAGCGCCTCCTCGGACGGGAGGCGTTCGCCGGCGCGGAGCCGTCCGATGGTGATGGCCTCGATCAGGGTCGAGTACACCTCGTCCGCGCCGATGCGCGTGCCTGCAGGGGGGAGGGGGAGATCGGTGGCGTCCATATACATGCAGACCCTATATGTATTTTTGGGATCCTGCTCGGACCCGGACGGTCCGGCCGCCACGGCGCCGGGAGGGACCGTCCCTCCCCGCGTCGGCGGCCCCCTCCTCCGTCGG
>NZ_JAGXJK010000127.1:0-324 GCF_019091605.1 Micrococcus sp. GbtcB5 | reverse complement strand
GTTGGTCTTGGCCTTGGCCTCCAGCGGGTCCTCGGTGCGCTCGTCGACGAGGGCGGCGTGGCCCTCAAGGCCGAACGCCGCGTTGTCGTCGTGGGAGACCTTGCCGTCCAGGGCGAGGATCGTGCCGCCGCCGGTCTTCACCAGCGGGTTCACCTCGACGAGGGTGGCGTCCTCCTTCTCGAAGCCCTCCCAGAGCTTCTGGATGACCTCGGCGACGTCGGCGCGCAGCTCCTCGGGGAAGCCCGCCTCGGTGACGATCTCCTGGGCGGTCTCGGCGTCGATGCCGGTCAGCGGGGAGACGGGCACCTTGGCGAGGGCCTCGGG
>NZ_JAGXJK010000126.1:0-325 GCF_019091605.1 Micrococcus sp. GbtcB5 | reverse complement strand
CTGGGAATCCGACGCCCAGCACCGCTTCGAACAGGCCAAGGCCAGCACGTCGGTGCAGGTGCTCGGGTCGCGCGCGCAGACCGTTCAGGGCGAGCGCGTCGACGTCGCGCTCATGGTGGCCACCGAGACCACCGGTGAGGGCCCCTGGGTCACCGCGCCGCGGACCGAGCGCCCCATGACCGTCGTCGTGGACACCACCCAGAACCGGGGTGTTGAACAGATCGACATGACCCCGCACGGCGGCCTCTGAGACGCCCCCCGGCCAGGCCCCACGACACGAAGACCAGCGGCTGCGGCATCCTCACGCGAGCTCCCCCGCGGGGAG
>NZ_JAGXJK010000125.1:0-328 GCF_019091605.1 Micrococcus sp. GbtcB5 | reverse complement strand
TTCGCCCCGCATCTGGGGGACCACCTTGGCGTTGGGGTGCATAGGTTTGTGATCGGACCCGATGTTTTTATCCTGTCCAAAACTATGGAATCAAGTGCGCGGGAATTGAGTGTCAGAGGGGGGTCTGGGAAGGTCAATATGCTGGGTGCCATCTCCTCCTTCGGGGGAGCTATTCGTAGAATTATTCCGTCTCATGAAGGCGTGCTTAGCGTGGTGGGCAGCGGAGTCTCGTTCCCTTGGCATGAGTACTGCGCCCCCGATAACATCTCCGTTGGGGTGTCTTCTACCGAACTTGTTGAGTTGGGATTGATCTTGAAGCGATTGATCG
>NZ_JAGXJK010000124.1:0-330 GCF_019091605.1 Micrococcus sp. GbtcB5 | reverse complement strand
TGGACCCCGCGGACCGCTTCGGCCGGCCGGCCACGGACGGCCTGCTGGTGGCGCACGACCTCACGCAGGAGGAGCTCGCCCAGCTGGTGGGCGCGTCCCACGAGACCGTGAACAAGGCCCTGGCCGAGTACGTCCAGCGCGGCTGGATCCGCCTGGAGAACCGCGCCGTGGTCATCCTGGACCTGCAGCGTCTGCGTCAGCGTACGCGCTGACGCCCCCCGCCCTGCCGTGGAGCGGGCCACCCCGGTCAGTCCCGGGTGGCCCGCTCCACACGCATCCGGGGGGTGCCGTCGTCGCCGGCCTCGGTGACCAGGTGGTATTCCGGCACGG
>NZ_JAGXJK010000123.1:0-331 GCF_019091605.1 Micrococcus sp. GbtcB5 | reverse complement strand
TGAGCCCTACGACCCGGAGCGGGACGCCGAGCGCCTCGACCGCGAACTGCGACAGGGATCATTCACAGACCGCGGGGACCGCATCGGCCTCAGCGGTCTGGACGTACACCCGTATCCGCACCAGGCGAGGATGCTTGATGGCCTCAACGCTGAGCGCGCGCGTGGTCATCACCGCAACCTGCTCGTCGCGGCCACCGGCACGGGCAAGACGGTGATAGCTGGCCTTGACTACCGGGACATGGCACTGCGTGCCGGTTCGCCCCCAACTCTTCTCTATGTGGCGCACCGGGAAGAGATTTTCCGGCTTCGCGGTCGTCGCGGCCGGGTATCT
>NZ_JAGXJK010000122.1:0-333 GCF_019091605.1 Micrococcus sp. GbtcB5 | reverse complement strand
GGTCCTCGGCGTAGGCATCCCGATGTGGGCGAGCATGCGGCGCAGCTCGGGCGAGACCTCGGCCCCGACCAGATGCGTGCAGCGGCAGTGGTCGCCTCGACCGATCCCCTCGTGATCGTGGAGGGCGCAGCAGGCAGCGGGAAGACCACCATGCTCGCCACCGCGATCCGCGCGAGCGAAGCAGAAGGGCGGGCGGTGCGGGCCGTCGCGCCGACTAACCGCGCCGCCGAGGTCGCGCATCAGGAACTCGGCGTACCCGCCGAGTCGGTCGCCGCTCTCGTTCACGCGCACGGGTGGCGCTGGAACGATGACGGCGTATGGACACGCCTCGCC
>NZ_JAGXJK010000121.1:0-338 GCF_019091605.1 Micrococcus sp. GbtcB5 | reverse complement strand
ACCTCATGATTATATAGTTGATTTTCTATCTTCTGTTCACTCAAATAAGTAAACCCGCATTTTTTAATGACTTTATTTGATGGTACATTGTTAATTAAAGCGATTGCGTTGAGGACATTTAAATTTGTTTCTTTAAACAAATAGTCAATTAAGCCTTTAGTCGCTTTTGTAGCATAGCCATGATTTTGATGTTCATTTGAGATAGCATACATAATTTCTCTATTCGGTGCAGGGAGTTCATCTTTCATACCAGTACAGCACCATCCAACAAATTCATTTGTGGTTTTCTTAAATATTCCTAGCCTCAATATGTGATCATCTGTGTTAGTCGTAGTTCT
>NZ_JAGXJK010000120.1:0-343 GCF_019091605.1 Micrococcus sp. GbtcB5 | reverse complement strand
TGCCAGCCCGCGCAACTTGGGCAGGGCGTCGGAGAGGTGGTGGCCGTGGGGGTCCACGAGGTCCGCGACGACCTGGCCGGTGTGGTCGGTCCCGAAGAAGATGAAGTCGGGACGAACCGCTTTCCAGGTGCCGGAGTCCTCGCGGTAGGCGATAGCCAGCGACTCCTTGGTGGCGCGTGCGGGGTTGCGGTACCAGCCCTTGAAGCCGGGCTGCTTGGCCTCGGAGTCGAGGACCTTGCGCTCCCACTCGTTGAGCGTGATCGGGTAGGTGCCGTCCTCGGCTGCCATGAGGTGCATGAGCCGGGTCTCCAGCGGGCTCTCGGTCCCGTCCTTCTCGCGCACC